>CALGRR010000038.1 GCA_937880805.1 uncultured Clostridia bacterium | reverse complement strand
AACGCAAAAAGAATAAAAAAGGGTGCAATAGTAACCGATTGCGGCGGCGTAAAGCGTCTTATCTGCGAAAAATGCGAAGCTGCGGCAGAGGAAAACGGATTTTATTTTATCGGTGCTCACCCTATGGCAGGCACGCAGTTTTCGGGCTTTACCCGTTCAAGGGGCAACCTTTTCAAGGGTGCCACAATGATTCTCACACCCAAGGATAACACCGATATAAAGGTGCTTTATAAGCTGCGTGAGGTGCTTGCCGATGCGGGCTTCGGCGAGGTTAATCTGACTTCACCCGCAGAGCACGACAGAATAATTGCTTTCACATCGCAGCTTCCCCACATTATTTCAAATGCATATGTAAAGAGCCCCGCAGCAATTCATCAGAAGGGCTTTTCGGCGGGCAGCTACAGAGATTTGACCCGTGTTTCAAAGCTCAATGAGGCAATGTGGACAGAATTATTTTTTGTAAATAAAGATAATCTTATTAACGAAATAGATTTTTTGGTTGAAAAACTGAGCGAATACAGCTCCGCTTTGAAAACAGACGATAAAGAAAAGCTGGTTGCACTTCTCAAGGAGGGCACAGACAGCAAAAAACAGGCAAAGTAGGTTTGGTTTATGAAAACAGTTCTTGTTAATGCTTCAAAAGAATACGAGGTTGTTATCGGCACGGGCATTCTTTCAACTCTCGGCGAAAGATGTGCTTCGCTTCTCGGCAAAAGCCGTGCGGTAATTGTAACCGACAGCAATGTTGCACCCCTTTGGCTTGAAAAGGCGGAAAAGTCGCTTAATGAAGCGGGAATTGAAACTCTGAGCTTCGTTTTTGAAGCAGGCGAAGAATCCAAATGCAAGGAAACTCTTTTTGAACTGCTTGAATTTATGGCGGAAAACAAGCTTACCCGCACCGATTTTGCCGTTGCACTCGGCGGCGGCGTAACGGGTGATATGACGGGTCTTGCCGCATCGCTTTATTTAAGAGGCATTCCTTTTGTTCAGGTGCCCACAACGCTCCTTGCTGCGGTTGATTCATCCGTAGGCGGAAAAACTGCGGTTAATTTAACCGCAGGCAAAAACCTGATGGGTGCGTTTTATCAGCCTTCGCTTGTGCTTTGCGATATTGAAACTCTCGGCACGCTTTCCGATGAAATTTTTGCCGACGGAATGGCAGAGGTTATAAAATACGGCGTTATTTTTGACAGAGAGCTTTTTGATGCCGTAAAAGGCGGAAATGTTAAAGACAATCTTGAAAACATAATTGCAAAATGCGTTGAGCTTAAAAGAGATGTTGTTGCAAAGGACGAGTTTGATAAGGGCGAAAGGCAGCTTCTGAATTTCGGTCACACTATGGCTCACTCCATTGAAAAGTGCAGCAATTTTGATATTTCCCACGGCAGTGCGGTTGCAATCGGAATGGTTATTGCGGCAAGAGCTTCCGCAAAGCTCGGCTGGAGCAAAGAGGACTGCACCGATGAAATAATTAATGCGAACAAAAGCAACGGTTTGCCTTGTGAATGTGAATTTTCACCCGCAGAGCTTGCCGATGCCGCCCTTTCAGATAAAAAGCGTGCAGGCAACAGCATTTCATATGTTGTGCCCGAGGTTATCGGCAAATGCGTGCTCAAAAAAGTTTCGGTGGATGTGCTCAAAGAAATAGCAGAAAGTGTAAAATAAAAATATGAACATCAGAATCACACCCTCTGCTCTTTCGGGCAGAATTGAGGGAATTGCATCAAAATCCGTTGCACACAGAGCACTCATCTGTGCCAGCCTTGCAAACGGACCGAGTAAAATAAAAATCAACACCACCTCTCAGGATATTGAAGCAACCGTTTCGTGCCTGAGGGGTATGGGTGCTTATACAGAGCAAAAAGATAATATTTATTCCGTTGAGCCCATAGCCGAAAAGAAAGCACTTGCAAAAATCGATTGCGGCGAAAGCGGCTCAACGCTTCGGTTTCTTCTGCCCGTTATCTGTGCATTGGGTCTGAATGCAGAAATATCAGGCAGAGGCAGGCTTCCTGAAAGACCTCTTTCACCCTTGAAGGAGGAGCTTATCAGAGCAGGTGCAAAAATTTCGGAAAGCTTTCCGCTTGCAGTTTCGGGCAAAATCGGCTGCGGCGAATATTCGCTCAGAGGTGATGTGAGCTCGCAGTTTGTAACGGGTTTGCTTATGGCACTTGCCACAGTTTCGGGTGAAAGCAAAATAACGCTTATTCCACCCGTTGAATCAAGACCCTATATTGATATAACGCTGTCTGTGCTTAAGGCTTTCGGTGCAACAATAACCGAGGATAACAATGTTTTTTATATAAACGGCGGCGAACTGAAGGGCAGAGATTTTGCTGTTGAAGCCGATTGGTCAAATGCCGCATTCTGGCTTTGCTCGGGTGTTGAGGTAACGGGGCTGAATGCTGATTCCGTTCAGGGAGATAAAGCGATTATTGATGTTCTTGAAAGTATGGGCAGCAAAGTTACATATAATGAAAACGGCATAAAATGCGATGTTTCCTCTCTTCACGGGGCGGAGGTTGATGCCTCCCAGATTCCCGATGCCGTGCCCGTTATTGCGGCGGTGGCTGCAACGGCAGAGGGCGAAACGGTTATAAAAAACGCCCAAAGACTTCGCTTAAAAGAAAGCGACAGAATTGTTTCAACCGTTGATATGCTTCTTTCTCTCGGTGCAGATGCAAGGGAAACGGAAGACAGAATAATAATCAGCGGCAAGCCCTCTCTTTCGGGAGGAAAGGTTAATTCATATAACGACCACAGAATTGCAATGGCGGCGGCGGTTGCGGCGGCAAAATGCAAAAATGAGGTTATAATTGAAGATGCGGGTGCGGTTAAAAAATCATATCCCGATTTCTTTAAAGATTTTAATAAGCTTGGAGGTCACGCCGATGTCCTGTAGTTTTGGTGAAAAAATAAAAATAACAATTTTCGGTCAGTCCCATTCCGAAGCAATGGGTGTTGTTATCGACGGCTTGCCTGCGGGCTTTGAGCTTGACCTTGAAAAAATACAGAATTTTTTAAACCGCCGTGCACCGGGCAGAAATGCAATGTCAACCTCAAGGGCAGAAGCGGATAAATTCAATATAGTTTCAGGTGCGGTTAACGGCATAACCTGCGGTGCTCCGCTTTGTGCAATAATTGAAAATACCAACCAGCGTTCGGGCGATTATGATAAACTCAAAGCTTTGCCCCGACCCTCCCACAGCGATTTTGCCGCTTATATGAAGCATAACGGTTTCAACGATATTCGAGGCGGCGGCAATTTCAGCGGCAGGCTGACTGCTCCCCTTTGCTTTGCGGGTGCGGTTATTATGCAGATGTTTGAGAAAAAAGGCGTTTATATCGGTGCCCATATAAAAAGAATTGCGAAGATTGATGATGAAAGCTTTAATCCCGTTGCGGTGAATGAAGCTGATTTATCGGCAGTTTCGGTAAAAGAGCTGCCCGTTATCAATGATGAAAGCGGCGAAAAAATGAAGGCTGCGGTGCTCGAAGCAAAGAAAAGCGGAGATTCCGTGGGCGGCATTATCGAATGTGCCGTTATCGGTCTTGAAGCAGGCTTCGGTGAGCCGATTTTCGGCGGAATTGAAAATAAGATTTCTTCTGCAATATTCGGTATTCCCGCGGTAAAAGGCATAGAATTCGGCTCGGGCTTTGCGGGCTGTGACCTTTTCGGAAGCGAAAATAACGATGGTTTTATTGTTGAAAACGAAAAAATAAAAACTGCAACCAATAATCACGGCGGTATCCTCGGCGGAATAACCTCGGGTATGCCCGTTATATTCAGATGCGGAATAAAGCCCACACCGTCTATTGCAAAAGAACAGCAGACGGTTAATCTTGCAACGGGTGAGAGCGAAGCTCTTGTCATCGGCGGCAGACACGACCCCTGCATTGTTCGGCGTGCGGTGCCCTGCGTTGAGGCTGCGGCGGCAATAGCTTTGGCAGATTATGTTTTATAAGAGGTTATATTATGGATATTAAAGAACTCAGAAGTGAAATAGACCGTATTGACAGCGAACTTACCGCACTTTTTAAACAGAGAATGGAAATTGCGGCAGGCGTTGCAAAATATAAAAAAGAAAATGCTCTGCCCGTTTTTGACAGAGAGAGAGAAAGGGCGGTTCTGAACTCGGTAACCGAAAAAATGCCCGAAGAGCTTCAGGTTTATACCAAAACGCTCTATCAGACAATTTTTGATTTGAGCCGTTCGTATCAGAAAAAGCTTATCTGCCCCGAATCAAGCCTTTCAAGGCTTATCGGCGAGGTCATTGCAAAAACACCCGCCGAAAGACCCGAAAGGGCGGTTGTTGCCTGCCAGGGCGTTGAGGGAGCATATTCGCAGTTTGCCTGCGACAAGATTTTTACATACCCCTCGATTATGTATTTTTCATCGTTTGAGGATGTTTTCAAGGCGGTTGACAGCGGACTTTGCCGCTACGGTATTCTGCCCGTTGAAAACAGCACGGCGGGCTCGGTTACAAAGGTTTACGACCTTATGAACAGCCATAAGTTTTATATCACCCATTCAACCCGTCTGTTTATCGGTCACGCACTTCTTGCTCCCGAGGGTGCAACGATTGAAGGAATAAAAGAGATTTTTTCTCACGAGCAGGCGATAAATCAATGCTCGGATTTCATTGCTTCAATCGGTGCAAAGGTCACCGTTTGTGCAAACACGGCGGCGTCAGCAAAAATGGTTGCCGAAAGCGGAAGAACAGACTGTGCGGCAATCGGCTCAAAGGACTGTGCAGACCTTTATAATATCAATGTTATCAAAAGCGGAATTCAGAATACAGATAATAACTACACCCGCTTTATATGCATTTCAAAAAACCCCGAAATTTATCCCGGTGCAAAGAAAACAAGCATTATGATGGCGATTCCCCACAGACCGGGCTCACTCTATAATATCATTTCAAAGTTTGCGGCTCTCGGACTCAATATGACAAAGCTTGAAAGCCGACCCATTCCGGGAAGCAACTTTGAATTTATGTTTTATTTTGATATTGATGCTTCGGTTTATTCGGATAATCTCAGAACCCTGATGAGCGAGCTTGAGCAGGATGCAGAGCAATTCAGCTATCTCGGAAGCTATACGGAGGATTGATTATGTTCGGACTTCTCGGCAGAAAGCTGGGGCATTCGCTCTCGCCCGAAATTCACGCTTTGCTTTGCGATTATAAATATGACCTGTATCCCACCGAGCCCGAAAAGCTTGATGAGTTTTTTGCAAGCAAAGCACTCACGGGCTATAATGTTACTATTCCTTATAAGGTTGAGGCTTTCAACCGCTGTGCAACTCTTTCCGAAACAGCAAAAAAAGCAGGCAGCGTAAACACCGTAACAAGGAATGCCGACGGCACTCTTCACGGCGATAACACCGATTATTTCGGCTTTTCCTATATGGCGGAAAAGGTCGGCTGTGATTTCAAAGATAAAAAAGTGCTCATTCTCGGCTCGGGCGGTGCAAGCCTTACCGTTCAGCTTGTTGCGTCAGATATGGGAGCAAAAGAAATTATTGTTGTTTCACGCACGGGCGAGAATAATTATGAGAATATTTCCCGCCATTATGATGCGGATATAATTGTTAACACAACGCCCGTCGGAATGTATCCAAATAACGGCGAAAGGCTTATTGAGCTTGATAAATTCACAAGGTGCCGCAAGGTGCTGGATTTGATTTATAACCCCGCAAGAACACCGCTTCTGCTTGATGCCGAAAAGCTCGGCATTGACTGTATCAACGGGCTTTATATGCTTGTTGCTCAGGCACTCAGGGCGGCAGAAAGCTTCATTAAAAAAGAAATTCCGCTTTCAAGAATTGATGAAATTTATAATATAATTCTTGCAAAGCAAAAGAATATTGTTCTGGTCGGAATGCCCGGCTGCGGCAAATCAACCCTTGCCGCCCTGCTTTCGGAAAAGACGGGCAGAGAATGCGTTGATACCGATGCTGCGGTTGAGGAATGCGGAATGAAGATTCCCGAAATATTTGCCGAATTCGGTGAAGAGGAATTCCGCCGCAGAGAAACCGAAAGCGTGAAAAAAGCGGCGAAGGAACAGGGCAGAATTATTGCAACGGGCGGCGGTGCGGTGCTCAAAGCAGAAAACCGCACGGCACTTCGCGAGAATTCAACGGTCATCTTTCTTAAAGCTTCAACCGAGAAGCTTGCAACCGACGGCAGACCGCTTTCAAAAGACCTTGAAACGCTTAAAAGAATGTATGAACAAAGGCTTCCTCTCTATGAGGAAACCGCAGATATAACCGTTGAGGTTGACCCCGACCCCGAAATAACGCTTGGGAGGATTTTAAAATGCGTATCCTTGTAATTAACGGACCGAATATTAATATGCTCGGCATAAGAGAGCCTGATATTTACGGCAAAAGCACCTATGCCGACCTTTGCAAAATGATAACCGATTACGCCGCCGAAAAAGGTGTTGAGGTTAAGCTTTTTCAGTCAAACCACGAGGGTGATATAGTTGATGAAATTCAGGCGGCACTCGGCAATTTTGACGGAATAGTAATCAACCCTGCGGCCTATACACACACGAGCGTTGCAATTCTTGATGCTCTCAAATCCGTTGCTCTGCCCGCAGTTGAAATTCATATTTCGGATGTTTCGGCGAGAGAGGAATTCAGGCAGATTTCCTATGCGGGAATGGCTTGCGAAAAATCCTTTATCGGTCTTGGCTTTGAAGGATATTTAAGAGGTATTGATTATTTAATAAGCAAATGATAAAAGGCGGGTTATCCCGCCTTTTTTGTTTGTAATGTGTTAATGTGTAGTGGGGGCGGGCGAACACAGTTCGCCCCTGCGTTATCAGGCAAATATATTGCATTAATAAGAAAAAAGCGGCGTATCCGAATGGATACGCCGCCGGCTATTCAATTAAATTCTTGCGCTAATTTAACTAAATAAGCGAGAGAGAACTAAAAATTAGTCCTTCTTCTTTGTGCAAACATATGCTGCAGCTGCTGCAACTGATACTGCTGCGAAAACAGCGATACCAACTGAAGCTGAACCTGTGTCAGGAGTCTTTTCAGCCTCTGTAACATCAGTAGCCTTCTCACCAGCATAGAGAGCCTTGATCTTAGCCTTGAGAG
Source organism: uncultured Clostridia bacterium (assembly GCA_937880805.1). Classification (GTDB taxonomy): domain Bacteria; phylum Bacillota; class Clostridia; order Oscillospirales; family Acutalibacteraceae; genus CAG-177. The sequence continues at coordinate 15,745 of CALGRR010000038.1, read as the reverse complement.
CGTTGATAAGGTCAGCAAGCTTTGACTTTGCGTTGCCATCCTTAACTTCTGCAAGTGAAGCTTCAAGATCTTCAACAGCGCCGTTAACGTCTGCTTCTGAAATAAGAGCGTTGCCCATATTCTGAACGAGGTCAAGAATCTTGGTAACGATTGTTTCGATAGCATCCCACTGTGTCATTGATGCCTTAGCAACATCAACGATGAGGTCAAGGATACCCTTGATTGTAAGACCTGACATAAGATCTTCTTCCTCAGCAGCAGCTACTGTTGTCTGTGCCTTGGGGCAGTTTGCGATGTGTTCATCAAGGTCGCCGTCGAATGTGCTTTTGCAGAATCCGCATGTGTTAGCAGCGAAAGCCATTGTGCCCATTGAGAGAGCCATGATGAGTGCAAGTGCAAGTGCAAGTACTTTCTTCATTGTGAACCATTCCTTTCATTTTTTATTGCAAGAGCAACAATTGTTAATTTATACTACCATACAAAGCAGAGAAAGTCAACTGTTTTACAGATAAAAATTAAGAAATACTTAATAAATTATTTTATGTAAATAGCACAAATCTTTGCCGTGACGGAAAGTAATACACATTAATAGGCTGATGTTTAAGCTTATCCTTCGTAGTCAACGAATGCATCTTCATTGATTGTTGACCAGAGGAACCAAACGTCTGCACCGTTCTGATAGAAGCAGTCATCACCGAGCTGATTGCTTGCATAGCCCGAAGCAACTCTGAAGCCGCCTTCACGAAGACCGTTAACAAAGAGGTCTGCCATTTTTTCTGACTTGAAGGTAATTCTGCCTCTCATCTTGAGCTCTGTTCTGGGAGCAGTATATTTTGTGAGCTGGCCCTTAACAAAGCCGGTTGCCCACCAATATTCGCCGTATTCTCTGGTGAATGCCTTCTTATAGTGGCCGTTGTTGTTTTCTGCCCAGTAGCAGTCAAGCTGCATCTTGAGCCAGTCGGATTTATCTGCACAGTTATAGTGGTTGATGCTGCCTGCACCTTCTTTGTATGTGCCGATGGGTGCGGTGTAAACGCCGATTTCAGCACCAACGAAGAGCCAGCCGTAGTTGCCCTTCCAGAGCTGAATCATCCATTCCTTGCCTGCATAGTCAAAGCGGATACGAACCTGGTCGATGAACATAGCGGTCAAAGGTGCAAAGTGGTCATAAACCTCATTGTAGCCGCAGTTAACCTGCCAGCAATCCTTATCATCGGTGTAATAGAAATCGCCTGTGGGCTGCTCACCGGGCATATATCTGAAGCCGAGAGCCTGCTTTTCTGCAAGAAGCTTCTGAATATCAATATCTGTTGAAGTCTGCTTCTTGGTTGTTGTAACCTTATTGTTTTTCTTTGTTGTTGTGGTTCTCTTGATTGTTGTTGTTACCTTCTGAACCTTTGAGGTAACCGAAGTGTCTGCCTTATTCTCTGTTGTGCTTTCTTCGGTGGGAAGCTCTGAGGGGTCTGTTGTGAATGCGGGGTATTCATATGAGGGATATTCATATGAATTTGATTCGGTTGTGGTGGTTGTTGTTGTTTCTTCGGGCTGTGAGCCGTTTCTTACAAAATAAACGGCGGCCACTGCAGCAGCGATGATAACAACAGCCGTTACTGCGAGAATGATAATTTTTTTACTCATTTTTCAATTCCTCCGTGCGGGCTTATGTGCCCGTTTTTGGTTTTAAACTGATTAACTATATATAAACTCAAAAGAGCTTGTTTCTTATCTAGCATCCTGCCAGAGGAAGATAACATCGTTTTTATATCTCTTGCAGGTATCCTTAACATCGGGCTTGAAGGTTGAAACGGGAGTGAAGCCCTTGTTGATGAGTGCCTGCTCGAATGCTGCTGCCTGCACTTCGTCTTTGAAGGTGATTCTGCTGAGAAGGCGGAGGGGCGAGGAGTCTTTTCTGTTGAGGAGCTGACCGTCAACATAACCTGTCTGCCACCAGTGGAGCGAATAGTTTCTGGTGAGCTGCGGGCGGTAAACGCCGTCGTTGAATTCATCCCAGAGAACGGTGAGCTCCATATTGAGCCAATCTTCTTTTTCTGCACAGTTATAGTGGTCGAGTGCATTAACAGAGCCTTTCTTTCTGTAATATATACCGACCTCACCGCCAACGGTGCCGATTGAACCCGAAATATACTGACCCTTCCAGATCTGAATCATATAATCCTTATCGCCATAGGTGAATTTAAGGCGGCAGGTGTCGATTGAAAAGTCAATGAGGTTTGCACCGAAGTCAAAAAGAGGATTGTAGCCGAATTTATGCTGAATATTGCCCTCTTTAGTGTCATTATTATATATGTACTCTTTAAGACCGATAACATCATAGCCTTGAACACGCAAGCCGTAAAGCGACATATCATTCGGGAGCGAAGGTCCGGGAGAAACGGGAGCAGCGGCGTGGCCGGATTCCATTTCATCGGGGTCAAGGGCAGGAACGGTAACCTGCTCTGTTGCGGGCTCCTTGGTTGTTGTTTCTTTCTTTGTGGTTGTTTCCTTCTTGGTGGTGGTTGTGATGTCTGCGGCGGTTGTTGAGGTAACCTGCTCAATGAGCTCGGTTGTGCTCTCAATCACGTTCCAGAAGGGATTTGTTGTTGATTCTTCGTAATGATAGGTGTTCGGAGCAGTTGTTCCCGAGGGCACATCAGCCTGAATATCGGGGCCTGAATTTGTTGCCTTGATGCCGAGAACGGCAGCAATCGCAATAATGCAGACTGCAACAACCGCAGTTGCGATAACGGGTAAGTTTTTCTTCATTTTTTGTTCTTCCTCCTTCGTTTTACTGTTAATTTACAAAAGTGAATAAAATCCTTGATTACATATGCGAAGCATATTTCATTGATAAATTGTATGGCGAAGCCATTTCACCCGTTCCGGCAGGAACGGATTTTATTTTGCATTGCCTTGAACGGTGTTGACAGAAGCAATTAAAATTCTTCTGACAGAACCGCAAAGACTTTTTATTGATGTTGCCTGCTCGTGTGTTATGATACCGGTTTTATCAAAAAGAGTTAACCAATATTCGGTTTCATAAGCCTCTTTTAAGGCGATTTTCAGTTTTGAAACAAAATCTGCTTTACCGTGAGCATAATTTGCTTCGTGGATATTCGCTCCGACCGATGTTCCGCATCTCAGAAGCTGGTTGGTTAAAACTGAATTACCTTTGGTTTCATTGCAAAGATTAACAATGTTAATGGCAAGCTCCATTGAAAGGTCAACTAATTTGTTGTCAGACAAATCAAGCACTCCGTTTCGGATGATGAATGAAATATCGCATTGCGATATGAAATTTGATAATATCAAATGAAATATTTTGCTCTGCAAAAAGTGAAATAAAATCCTTATTACATATGCGAAGCATATTTCATTGATAATTGTATGGCGAAGCCATTTCACCCGTTCCGACAGGAACGAAATTTATTGACATTATCTTGCTTTTCAGCAAGATAATGTCCTGGTGGAGATGGCGGTAATCGAAACCGCGTCCGAAAAATCTCTGCAGGGACTTTCTACGAGTGTATCCTGTCTTTTAACATTCCCTCACATAAGCACCGACAGTCAGGTTCAGATGCTTGGTAGACAGATTATTCATGATGAGTTATCCGCCGTGGCTCATTCACGTTCACTGCTTGTCGACGCCTCTTGCACAGCCGCAGTACTCTGCGCAGAGACGGCTGCTTAATTAAGCAGCAAGAGCAACTTTATTGTTGTCGTTTAAATTTTAATTTGCGGATTTTATAGCGGTCCCGCCCCGCTACTCGCTTATCCGGGCTCGGATTCCCCGTCGAAATCCTTTCATCCCCAAATATATTGATTTTTATATTATCGCCTTAAATTTCGCTCAATATCTCTTTGAGCATCCTTTTTAGCGGCAACTTCACGTTTGTCGTAAAGTTTCTTACCTTTACACAATCCTATTTCAACCTTGGCTCTGCCTTTGCTGAAATAAACGCTTAAAGGAACTATCGAAAGACCTTCCTGCTTAACATTTGCATAAAATCTTCGTATTTCCTTTTTATGAAGCAGCAATCTTTTTACACGGAGAGGGTCACGGTTGAAAATGTTACCCTGCTCATAAGGGCTGATGTGCATTCCGTTAACAAACATTTCTCCGTCTTTGATGGAGCACCAGGAATCCTTGAGATTTATTTTGCCCTGGCGGATGGATTTAACCTCCGTGCCGAAAAGCTCAATGCCTGCTTCAAGCTTTTCAAGAACAAAATAGTCGTGATAGGCTTTTTTGTTTTGGGCAACTATTTTGATTGCGTTGTTTTTATCCATCGGATTCCTTTCTGCTCACGGAAGAGCGATTATACCACACATATTATTAGTGTGTCAATATTTAAAAATTGTTGCATTGTTTTTTTAAAAACTTAATTGGAAGATTTTTTTGATGAGTAAACACGCTTTTTGGCGTAAAAATCTCTCTTTTTCGCCTTTTCTTCCTTCTCACGCTTTGCGGCGAGAGCTCTCTTTGCCTTAACCTTTGAAAGGGGCTTGCCCTTCTTTGCGGGCTTCTTTTTTGCGGGTGCATCCTTTTCGGTGTTTTCCTTATAGAAAACTATGCTGCCGCCAACAACCTGAATAACCTCGCTGCCCGTTGCCTCTGCCAGCTTATCTGCAAATTCTCTGGGTGATTCGGGTGCACTTTCAAGAAGAACCTTAACTTTGATAAGCTCTCTTTTGCGGAGTGCGTCAGCAGTCTGGGCAATGAGAGCATCCGAAATGCCGCCCTTGCCTATCTGAAACAGAGGCTCAAGGCTGTTTGCCTGTGCTCTGAACTGTGCTCTTTCTTTGCTTGTCATTTATTTCTCTCCAATCTTCAGGGCAATTTCACGAACCGCTTTGCCTCTGTGGCTGATTGCATCCTTTTCGTCTGCGGTGAGCTGTGCCATAGTCTTTTCGTAGCCGTATTCTTCGGGTAAAAAGTAGGGGTCATAACCGAAGCCGCCGTTGCCTATGGGTGTGTAACCTATTCTGCCTCTGCATTCTCCTCTTGCGGAAATAACCTTTCCGTCGGGATAAACGCAGCAAACAACGCTCACATATGCCGCCCCTCTCTCTTCGTCAGGAACATCCTTGAGTGCATTGAGAAGCTTCTGATTGTTTGCCTCATCATCGCCGTGCTCGCCTGCGTATCTTGCCGAATAAACACCGGGTGCACCGTCAAGATAATCAACCGCAATGCCCGAATCATCGGCAATGCAGGGCATTCCGCTTTCCTTGCAGCCGCTTTCGGCTTTGAGAAGAGCGTTTTCTTCAAAAGTTGTGCCGGTTTCGTCAACATCGGTAAGCTCGATTCCCGCTTCCTCTGCAAGAAGAACTCTTATGCCGAGAGGGGAGAGAATTCTTTGAAGCTCATCACGCTTTTTCATATTATGGGTAGCTATAATATAATCCATACCTTTATTAATCCTCGTCTTCTTCAAAAAGTCCTTCCGCAAAAGCGTGGGGGTTGAAGGGTCTCAAATCGTCAATTCCTTCGCCAACGCCTATAAACTTAACGGGCACCTTCAAATCGTTTTTGATTGAAAGCACAACGCCGCCCTTTGCGGTGCCGTCAAGCTTTGTGAGAATAATGCCCGTAATCTCGGCAACCTCTTTGAATTCCTTTGCCTGATTAACCGCATTCTGACCCGTTGTTGCATCAAGAACAAGAAGAATTTCACGGTCGGCATAGGGAAGCTGACGGTCAATAACTCTGTATATCTTTGCGAGCTCTTCCATAAGATTTTTCTTATTATGGAGTCTGCCTGCGGTGTCGCAGATAATAATATCGGCGTTTCTCGCCTTGCCCGCACTGATTGTATCAAAAACAACTGCGGCGGGGTCGGCACCTTCTTTGTGCTTAACAATATCAACATCTGCACGCTCTGCCCAGATTTCAAGCTGGTCAATAGCTGCGGCTCTGAAGGTATCGGCTGCACCGAGGATAACCTTTTTGCCTTCTTCCTTGAACATTGCAGCCATTTTGCCGATTGATGTTGTTTTGCCAACGCCGTTAACGCCGATAACAAGTATAACCGAAGGCACGGTAACAAAATCAAGTTCTTCGCCGCCGCTGAGCATTTCTGCACAGATATTGCGGATTTCTGCCTTGACATCCTTTACCTTGTGAAGATTTTTCTTGAAAACGTTATCTCTTAAACGCTGAACAATTTCTTCGGCGGTTGTTACGCCTGCATCAGCCATAACAAGTATTTCTTCAAGGTCCTCATAGAATTCATCGTCAATTTCGTTTTTGCCGTAAAGTGCGGCATTGATTGCACCGGACATACTGTCACGGGTTTTTTTGAGTCCCTGATTAATTTTTTTGAATAATCCCATAGCGTACCTCGCTGATATATAATAATGTATTATTGGTCTTTTGAATTCTTTATAATCGCATCGATTGTCTTTTTGAGCGACGGATCTCTTTCAACCTCGGCAGTCATCGATTCGATTGAGTGAAGAATGGTTGTTCTGTCTCTTCCGCCGAAGAACGAGCTGATTTCTTTTTGCGTAAGGTCTGTTGTTTCTCTTACTATGTAAATTGCAACGTGCCTTGCCTTTGCGGTTTTCGCATCCTTTTTCTTTGAAACAATATCCTCCTGCGGCACGCCGTAGGTTCTTGCAGTTTCGCTGATAATGCGGTTAACAATAACCGAAACGGGTCTGCTGTCGGTCATAATATCCTTGATGGCATTCTGTGCCATTGCAATGTTGATCGCGGATTTTTCAATGTTTACAAGTGCATTTATTTTCTTTACCGCACCTTCGAGCTGACGGATATTTGATTTGATTTTTTCAGCTATAAACTGAATAACATCGGGAGGAAGCTCCAGACCGAGCGACTGTGCTTTACGCTGAATAATAGCCATTCTTGTTTCAACATCGGGCGGCTGAATATCCGCAAGAAGTCCGCATTCAAAGCGGCTCTTGAGGCGGTCGTCAAGAACTTCTATATCCTTGGGCGAACGGTCGGAGGTAAGAACTATCTGTTTGCCTTCCTGAGTGAGTGCGTTGAAGGTGTGGAAAAATTCCTCCTGAGTTGAAGGCTTGCCTGCGATGAACTGAATATCGTCAACGAGAAGCACGTCGCAGTTGCGGTATTTCTCGTGGATTTCATACATTTTGTTGCTGTTGATGCCGTCAACAATAAGGTTTACAAAATCCTCGCCCTTTGTGAAGATTATATCGGCATCGGGGTTGTTCTTCTTAACCTCGTTGCTGATTGCACAAAGAAGATGGGTTTTGCCCAGACCCGAGTTTCCGTGAATGAAAAGAGGGTTGTATGCAACACCGGGCGCGGCGGCAACTGCCTGTGCGGCGGCGTGTGCAAAGCGGTTTGAGGGGCCAACAACAAAAGTGTCAAAGGTGTTTGCCTTAAGACTCATTGCGGGAGGGCTGCTTAAAGAATCGGTTTCTTCCGCTTTGGGCTGAGTGATATTTTTTTCGGGGTCGGTAAGAACAACATCAATTTCAAACCCCATAACATTCATAAAAGCTTCACGCAATTCATTTGAAAAACGCTGCTCAATAATTTTCTTTCTGAATTCGCTTGCCGCAATTTCAACACGGTTTCCTTCAAAGCTGATTATCTCAAGAGGAGCAAACCAAATATCGTAAATAACCTCGTCAAGGCTCTTTTTGAGCTGCTGACAGACGAGTTCCCACATCTCTTTTACGGACTCCATTTTAAACCTCCATATATTTTTTCGCAGAATGCGTCATTTTAAAGATAACGATACATAATGCATTGTAGCACAAACCTGCTGTCAATGCAAGAAAAAATAATTGTTTTTTAAGATAAATAAAAAAATTGTTGACATTAGCGGCAATGCTGTTATATAATGTGTATTCCGAGGGGTATTTTTGCCCTTATTTCGTTATGCTCATTAATCGGTGTTTAAAGCATCGGTTTGATTCGGGCTTTAAACGCTCGGGATATTCAAAAGTGAAACGGAGGTTAGAAGAATGAAAAGAACTTATCAGCCCAAAAAGCGTCATCGCAAGATGGAGCACGGTTTCCGCAAAAGAATGGCAGACAGAAACGGCCGCAAGGTTCTCGCTCGCCGCAGAGCAAAGGGCAGAAAGAAGCTTACTTACTAAGTTTTATAACTGAAAAAGAGGCAGATTCTGAATATGTCCAAGCTTATAACCTTAAAACAGAACACGGAATTCCACAGAGCATACGGCAGGGGAAAGGTTAAAACCGCCCCCGGTCTGGTTACCTATGCTGTTAAAAACAGAGGTCAGGGCTGCCGTGTGGGAATTACTACAGCCAGAAAGCTGGGCAGTGCAGTAGAGAGAAACAGATGCCGCCGCATCATAAAGGCGGCATTCTCCTCACTCTATGCGGAATGCTCCGGAAATTGGGATATTGTTTTTGTTGCAAGGTTCAAAACCAAAAAGCTCAAAAGCTGTGATATTGCTCCCGTTATGCAGATGCATTTAAAGGAGCTCGGAGTTATCACGGCAAAGGACGGGAGCTCAAACAAATGATTAAGAGATTTTTGCTCGCAGGCATAAGGTTTTATCAAAAACGAATATCGCCTTTGTTCCCGCCCGTTTGCAGGTATTATCCCACCTGCTCCCACTACGCCGCCCAGGCAATACAAGTTCACGGTGTGCTCCGCGGCACTTTGTTGGCCATATCAAGGTTAATGAGGTGCAATATTTTATTTCCGGGCGGATATGACCCCGTGCCCCCAAAGAAACACTCACACTCGGAGGATAAGAAATGACCGGTTTATATGAAGTTCTCGGTGTACCTTTCGGATTTTTGCTGGACTTGATTTATAAAAGTATCGGCGTGGGAAGCTATGCTCTTTCCATTGTTTTGCTTACTCTTGTTGCAAGACTTCTGATGGTTCCCTCATCAATCAATCAGCAGAAGGGTATGGCAAAAACTCAGCGTATCCAGGCTAAAATCCGCAAGATTCAGACCAAATATGCAGGCAATCAGCAGAAAATTCAGGAAGAAACAACAGCTCTCTATCAGCGTGAGGGCTATAATCCTATGGGTGCAGGCTGTGCTCCTATGATTTTCCAGTTTGTTCTTCTTTTCGGTCTTATCGGTGCAATTTATTATCCGCTGAGCAATTTCCTCAGAATTCCCGAGGCAGAAACCGCAATTCTTGCCGCAGCACTCAAATCCGTTCAGGGTATTGATGCAAGCAAGATTTCGGAATTCCAGCAGGAGCTCTATATTATGGGCTATATTGAGCAGATTAAAGAGCTCGCAGCTGCAGGCAAGGTAAGCCTTGAGGGTGTTAAGGAATCAACAATCGCTGCAATTTCGGATGTTAATTTTGAAATGTTCGGTCTTTCTTTGGGTGAAATTCCCGCAAACCACAAAACTCCTCATATCAGCTGGCTTGTTCCCGTTTTCTCCTTCCTCTCCTCCATGGCAACAGGCCTTTATTCACAGATGAAGCAAAAGCAGAATAATCCTGCTATGGCAAAGAATCCTACTATGGGATGTATGACATTCGGTATGCCGCTTATGTCACTTTTCTTTGTTGTCAACTATCCCATCGGTATCGGTGTTTACTGGATTGCATCCAGCGTATTCGGATTTATTTCAACCGTTATTATAGGATATTTCTACAGCCCCAAAAAGACACTTGCAAAAGTTATGGTTGACGAAACGGTTGAGCGTCGCTCAAAAGAAGAAAATATCAAGCTTATAGCGGCAAAGAAAAACGAAAAATAATTGGGCAGTTATGCCCTGAAAATATTTCAGGTGGTGAAATTTTTGATTAAAGAGGCTATCGGCACAGGTGCAACTCTTGAAGAAGCAAAAGATGCTGCTCTCAAGGCTCTCGGAGCTCCTGAGGATGCAGATATAAAATATGATGTTCTTGAAAGACCCCAGGCAAAGTTTCTCGGTCTCTTCGGCGGCTCACCCGCAAAGATGAGAGCTTATTATGAATATGAAGAAGACCCTATGTCAAAGGCAAAGGACTATGTTCTCACAATAATTAAAAACCTCGGCGTTGAAGATGCTGAAATAAGCGTTGAAGAAGACGAAGAGGAGGTTCGCATTTCAATAGAATGCGGCGATGATTACGGTTCGGTTATCGGCAGAAGAGGCGAAACTCTTGATGCTATTCAGTACCTCACCAGACTTGTTATCAACAGAGGCTCCGATGATTTCAGAAGAGTTTCAATCAATGTTGGCAATTACCGCGAGAAGAGAGAAAACACTCTTCGTGCTCTCGCAAAGAAGAATGCCGCAAAGGTAAGAAAATACGGCAGAAATGTTGTTCTTGAGCCTATGAATCCCTATGAACGCCGCATTATCCACACAACCGTTCAGGAAATTGAAGGCGTAACCTCACATTCAGTCGGCAGCGACAGCGACCGCAAGGTTGTTATTACTCTTGAAGAAGGCGTTAAGCCCACAAACGGCGGCTACAACAGAGGCAGAGGCGGCTACAATAAGGGCGGCAACAGAGGCGGTTACCGCGGCGGTAACAGAGGCGGCAGAAGCTATAACGAAAGCTCTGACTCTTCAGCTCCCGCAAGAGCACCCCGTTCGGATTCCGCAGGTGCTTCACTCTACGGCAAAATCGAAATCAATAAGTAATTCAAAAATCCTCGGTTTGTGGCACCTTCCATAAGGAAGGTGCCACAGTTTTATTCGCGTTAAACGCAAGTTATATTGCTACGCAGTTATATTCGGCTTATGCCAAGTTATATTGTCCTTCGGACAGCTTTAATGCGAATATAATATAACGAAAGCCGTAAGGCTTTCATATAACTTGACCGCAGGTCAAATATCACTGCAAACTTTTAATTTGCAATATAACTTTAATTGCCAAGAAAATTTCTTAAAGTATTTTTTATTGTTTAAAGCAGAAAAGGAAAAATATGATTAATAAAAATATAGGATTAATTGAATATTCCCGCAGGGTAGATGCGGGTAACTGCATAACGCACGCCGTGGGTGCGGTGCTTTCGGTGCCGGCTTTTTTTATGCTTGTAATGAAAGCGGAGGGCTTTCGGGAAACGGTTTCCGCAATTATTTTCGGGCTTTCGCTTATGGCTGTTTACACGGTTTCGGCAGTTTACCACGGATTGCCTCAGGGCGGGGCAAAGCAAACGGCAAGGCTTATTGACCATTCCACCGTGCCGGTGCTCATTGCGGGCACGGCAACTCCGTGTGCATTGATAACGCTTTATAATATCAGCGTTGCCCACAGCATTATAATTTTTGTTCTTGCGTGGGGATGCACCTTGTTCGGCTTGTTTGCAAAGCTGTTCTTTTTTGAAAAAACAAGAAAGATAACCGTTGCGGTTTATATTGTTTGCTGCCTTGTTATGATAAGCAGCGGAATTCCCGTGCTCGGAAAAATCAACGGCGATGCCTTCGGCGGGCTTGTGCTCGGAAATGTCTTTTATCTTATCGGAGCACTTTTTTGCGGAATAGGCAGAAAAAAGCCCGCTTTTCATATTGTTTTTCATATTTTTGCTCTTATCGCAAGCGCAATACATTTTTATGTAATTTATAAGTTTGTGATATAAAATAACCGCTTCGGAAAATCCGAGGCGGTTAAAATTTTATATTTTCTTTTTATCGGGAAGTTCGCTTATGAAGGTTGAACCGAGAATAAGAACTGCACCGATAATTCCGTAAACAGTAAGGCTCTCGTTGAGAATTACCGCAGAGAGAATTATTGCAACAATCGGGTCAATATAGCTGAAAATCGCAACGGTCTGTGTATCCAGTTCCTTGATTGATGCGAAATACATTGCATAGCTGATGCCCGTGTGAACTACCGTGACAACCGCCAGCAGAATTATTTCAGCATAATTCAATCGGATTGCGGCAACATCCTGCGTCAGAAGAACATAGGGAAGAACCGCCGCAGCGGCAAATCCGAGTTGTGTAAGCGTTCTGTCGCTCGCTTCAATATCGGTAAATTTCTTGTTGAGAATAACTGCCGAGGCATAGAATACCGCAGCACCCGTTCCCAGAAGAACACCTTTTATTTCGGAAAATGACGGAATTCCGTTTTCTGCAACGCCCGAAACAAAAATCATTCCGACTAATGCACCGATAACACAGAGAAGTTTTTTAAGAGTGAGCTTCTCTTTGAGAAGAAACGGCGAAACAAGAATGATAATAACGGGTGCGAGATAGTAGCATAGGGTTGCGGTTGCAACCGTTGTGTAACGGTAAGCTTCAAAAAGAAGAATCCAGTTTATTCCGATGAATGCACCGGAAAGAAACAGCTTTGGCAGATTCTTTTTTATGCTTTCTTTTGAAATTCCACGCTTGCCGATTATTGCTGCAAGCAGCATAAAGAGCATTCCGCCGAAGCCCCTCACAACGGCAATAAAGCTTGACGGTGCGGGAATATTTCTTACAAAAATCCCGACCGTGCCGAATATTGCCATTGAAGAGATAAGCTTTAGTTTATGCTTATTCATAAAGCGGATAGCGGCTGCAGATTTCGCAAACGCCTTCCTTGATTTTTTCTTTGCTGTTTTCAAAATCTGTTGCACAAAGATAAATAAACTCTGCGATTTTATCCATATCCTCTGCGTTAAGACCTCTTGATGTAACTGCGGCAGTGCCGAGTCTTACACCGCTTGTAACAAACGGCTTTTCGGGGTCGTTGGGAACGGCATTTTTGTTTGCTGTGATATAAACCTCGTCAAGTCTGTGCTCAAGCTCCTTGCCGGTGATGCCGAGAGAGCGAAGGTCAACAAGGATAAGGTGGTTATCCGTGCCGCCCGAAACAAGATTTATTCCTCTTGAAGTGAGGCCTTTTGCGAGAGCTGCACAGTTATCAATGATTTTCTGCTGATATTCTTTGAATTCGGGCTTGAGTGCTTCGCCGAAGCAAACTGCCTTTGCCGCAATAACGTGCATAAGAGGTCCGCCCTGATTGCCGGGGAAAATAGCTTTGTTGATAGCGGGAGCAAGCTCCTCCTTGCAAAGAATAAGACCGCCTCTGGGGCCGCGGAGAGTTTTGTGGGTTGTTGTTGTAACAATATCCGCATAGGGCACGGGTGAGGGGTGAAGACCTGCGGCAACAAGACCTGCAATGTGAGCCATATCAACCATAAAATATGCACCGACGGAATCTGCGATTTCTCTGATACGCTTGAAATCTATTGTTCTTGAATAAGCGGAAGCACCTGCAACTATAAGCTTGGGCTGAACTTCCTTTGCTTTTTCTGCAAACTCATCATAGTCAATAAATCCGTTATCGTTAACGCCGTAGGGAACAAAATTATAAAGCTTGCCGCTTGCGTTAACGGGTGAGCCGTGGGTAAGATGTCCGCCGTGAGCAAGATTCATACCCATAACTGTATCGCCCACATTAAGGATTGCCGAATAAGCAGCCATATTTGCCTGAGCACCCGAATGAGCCTGAACGTTTGCAGCCTCTGCACCGAAAAGCTTTTTTGCACGCTCAATAGCGATTGTTTCAATAACATCAACGCATTCGCAGCCGCCATAGTATCTTTTGCCGGGATAGCCCTCTGCATATTTGTTGGTTAAAACGCTGCCCATTGCCGCCATAACTGCGGGGGAAACAATATTTTCCGATGCGATAAGCTCAAGGTTTCTTCTCTGTCTGCCGAGCTCGGCGTTCATTGCTTCGCCGATTTCAGCGTCATATTTTGTAACAAACGAGATTGAATCGAGATAATCTGAAAACATAACAAACTCTCCTTAATCAATAGTTATCCATTATATATTAACACAAAAATAATATCATATTGCACGGATAAATGTCAAATCGCATTGTTCACAAAAAATACTTGTATTATTTGAATAAATAGGTTATACTGTATGTTAACAATGTTAAGGAGATGAACAGATGGATCCTATTAAGGTTGATTTTTCAGGAAAAACCCCGGGAAAAAAGGATGTTGTAATTCCTCCCGAAAAGGCAGCACTCAAAATTGTGCTCAGCATTCTTTGCACGTTGATATTGGCGGTAATTGCGTTTTATGTAATGCTTCCCGCAGTTAACTTTAAATCATACGATTTTTACATTTACCTCGGTCTTGTTGCCGCTTCATATGTTGTTTTTAACGGTCTTTTTGCAAATGTTATGATGAAGCCCGAATACACACCCTATGTTAAAAAGCAGGCGATTGTTCCCGGTATTATTATCGGCATACTTATTGTTGCCGTAGGTATTGGTTATCTTGCTTCGTGTGAATTCTTCAGAGCAAAAAGCTACAGCGAAATCATCGATGTAAGAACAGACAGCAACTTCTCCGAAGAAATTCAGGAGCAGGATGCCGAAAGCTTCAGTGCAATTCCCAAGCTTGACGAAGAAGCTGCTGCACAGCTTGCAACAAGAGCTCTCGGTGTTCTTGAATCAAAGGGCTATGTTTCGCAGTTTACCGTATATCCCGAGTATACCCAGATAAACTATAATGAAACCCCCGTAAGAGTTGCACCTCTTCAGTATGCAAACATCATTAAATGGTTCACAAACACAAAGAACGGCTTCCCCGGCTATGTTATTATTGATATGGCTAACGAGTCAACCGAATTTGTTGAGCTTGAAAACAGCATCAGATACTCTCCCGCAGAGCATTTCAACAAGCTTCTCAAGCGTCATCTCCGTTTTGAATATCCCACATTTATGTTTGCGGATGCAACATTTGAAATTGACGATGAAGGCAACCCCTATTGGATTTGTGCACGCCTTGATAAAACAATCGGTCTTTTCGGCGGCACGGATGTAATCGGTGCGGTTGTTGTTAAGGCAGACAGCCCCACGGGCGAAAGCAAATATTACACAATAGACGAAATCAAGTCGGAAGAAACTCTTCAGTGGCTTGACAGAATTTATGATTCAGACCTTATCGTTGAGCAGTATAATTTCTACGGTAAATATCAGAACGGCTTCTGGAACTCAATTCTTGGTCAGAAGGATGTTATCACAACCACGGCAAACTATAACTATATTGCAAAAGACGATGACGTTTGGATGTATACCGGTGTAACCTCGGTTACCTCCGACCAGTCAATCACGGGCTTTGTTCTTGTTAATCAGAGAACAAAGGAAGCTATTTATTACAGAGTTACCGGCGGTACCGAGTATTCGGCACAGCAGGCAGCCGAAGGCCGTGTCAAGGACCTTGGCTACGAAGCAACCTTCCCGCTGCTTCTCAATATCGGCGGCGAGCCCACATATTTCCTTTCTCTCAAGGATGACAGCAACATCGTTCAGCAGTATGCTCTTATCAATGTTGCACAGTATAACAACAACAAGATGGGTGCAACCGGCACAGACCTTGCAAAATGCCTTGCAAGCTATGTTGACGCACTTGAAGAAAGCGGCATCAAGGTTGATATTAACCCCGAAGATGTTGTTGTTACTCCCCCTGAAAACACCCCCGATGTTAACGTTGAATATGATGTAATCACAGGTGCGATTAATGATATAAGAACCGCAGTTATGGGCGGCGAAAGCTATTATTACATCAGAGTTGCAGGCAGTGCGGCATACTATGTGATTTCAGCTTCAAGCAACGAAGAGGTTGTAATTTATAATGTTGGCGACAGCGTGAATGTTACCGTTGAAAAAGGTGAAAGCGGAGCTTGCATTAACGCAAAGTCAATCGAACTTGTAAAATAATTAAAGCGGAGCCGTTTCTTGCAATGAAACGGCTCTTTTATTAGAGTGATGGAAGTAATCCGAACTATGCCTGAAAGCGAGCCTTTTCAACGCTTTTCGGCGTTTCGTGATTGAAAGGCGTCAGCCTTCCTGCTCAC
>CALGRR010000037.1 GCA_937880805.1 uncultured Clostridia bacterium | reverse complement strand
ACGTACAGTATCAACAAAGGTGAGGAGTGCGATAATTTTCTCTTAGCATATCGCCAGCTTTAGGCGGACTCATATCCGCAATCAATTACATCGTTATTCAATTGTCAATTTTAAATTTAACTTACTATACCATATAGAACATTTGTTTGTCAATAGACTTTGTAAAAATTTTAAATCATATTTGACGGCAGATATGACGTCACAATTTTGGGGGACAGCAAAAATGCCCTTTCAAAAATCGGGAAGGCAAATAAAAAATATTTTTCTTGCATTTATTTATGATTAGTTGTATAATACACTTACAATTTAACAGACGGGAGCTTGTGTTACAGGCTGAGAGGAAGGTAAAACCTTCGACCGATAACCTGATTTGGATAATGCCAACGTAGGGATGTCTGGATATAAAAGTGTTTCGACGTGGCGGAATCAATCTGAAGCTGTTTCAGATTTTTCGTCACTTTTTATTTTTAAAACACATCTTCTCAACGGTAAGTTACCAAATCGGCAGCTTACCGTTTTTGTTTTTTCAGGAGGTGTTTTTTATGGTAAAAATCAACGGCAAAGAACTGAATGTTGCAGGAAAAACAATTGCAGAATATCTTGCAACAACAAATTTCGACCCGAAAAGAATCGCAGTCGAGCGTAACGGTGACATCGTTTTTAAATCTCAATACGGTGAAACTTTACTGCAGGACGGTGACATTATTGAAATTGTAAGCTTTGTGGGAGGTGGTTAAGCTGATTCCGACAAAAGAAGAATGGTATGCCGCCTTATCGGAAAGACACGGTGAAAAGATACAGAAGAATTTTGAATCCGCAACCGTTGCAATATGCGGTCTCGGCGGACTTGGCTCAAACATAGCTTTTGCCCTTGCCCGTGCAGGTATCGGCAAACTGATTCTTATTGATTTCGACAGTGTTGACGTCACGAATCTGCACCGACAACAATATAAAGCCAATCAGATTGGTATGAGCAAAACGCAGGCTTTGAAGGAAAACCTTTTTGAAATTGCTCCGTATGCGACAATCGAAACTTATTCGGTTCGCATTACCGAAATCAATGCCGAAGAGCTTTTGAAAAAAGCAGACATTATCTGCGAAGCCTTTGATGATGCAGAATCCAAAGCGATGCTTGTAAATCTTGTGCTTGAAAGAATGCCTGAAAAGTATTTGGTCGCCGCATCGGGTATGGCTGGATTCGGTAGTGCCAACACCATTCAAACACGAAGAATATCAAAGCGATTTTATCTCTGCGGAGACGGAACGAGTGATGTGCAATCAGAAGGAAGTCTTGTTGCATCGCGTGTGATGCTCTGTGCCGCACATCAGGCACATACCGTGCTCCGAATTCTGACAGAACAATTTGAAACTTAAAGAAAGAAGGAAAACTCAATGAACAATGACAAACTCATAATCGGCGGACACGAATTCAACTCCCGTTTTATTCTCGGCTCGGGTAAATACTCAATGAAACTCATTGAAGCGGCTGTAAAGGATGCAGGTGCAGAAATTATTACTCTTGCAGTCCGCCGCGCAAACACAAAAGAACAGGAAAGCATACTTGACTACATTCCCAAAGGTATTACTCTTCTTCCTAACACAAGCGGTGCAAGGAATGCAGAAGAAGCTGTGCGTATTGCCCGTCTTGCAAGAGAACTCGGCTGCGGTGATTTTGTAAAAATTGAGATTATGCGTGATTCAAAATATCTGCTTCCCGACAATCAGGAAACAATCAAAGCAACCGATATTCTTGCCAATGAAGGCTTTGTTGTTATGCCGTATATGTATCCCGACCTGAACGTTGCCCGTGACCTTGTAAATGCAGGTGCCGCTTCGGTAATGCCGCTCGCCTCACCTATCGGTTCAAACAAAGGTCTTGCAACAAAAGAATTTGTCCAGATTCTTATTGATGAGATTGACCTTCCCATCATTGTTGATGCAGGTATCGGCAGACCGTCTCAGGCTTGTGAAGCAATGGAAATGGGTGCGGCGGCAATTATGGCAAACACCGCCCTTGCAACTGCAGGCGACCTGCCTATGATGGCTTCTGCGTTTAAGAATGCCATTGAAGCAGGACGAAAGGCTTACCTTGCAGGACTTGGCAGAGTATTGACACGCGGAGCATCAGCTTCCGACCCTCTGACAGGGTTCCTCAGAGATTAAGGAGAAAATATGGAAAATCAATTTTTTGTAGATTCGGAGCATCTTTCTTCCGAAGCACTTGAGAAAAAGCACAGACTTGAAAATGAGCCGTCATTCCGCAAAAATCATATGGAATATATGAGCGGTATGGAGATAATCGAGTCAGACGTTTGCGCAAATGTTATGGCACAGATGAACTCTTATGATTATTCAAAATATACTGCCGAGGATGTTAATGCGGCATTGGAACACAATACTTGTACGATTGACGATTTCAAAGCACTTCTTTCCCCTGCGGCAGAACCGTTTCTTGAGCAAATGGCAGAGCGTGCAAGGATTGAAACAAGCAAACATTTCGGAAACACCGTCTATCTGTTTACACCTCTTTACATAGCAAACTACTGTGAAAATTACTGTGTGTACTGCGGCTTTAACTGCTACAACCATATCAAGCGTATGAAGCTTTCTATGGAGCAGATTGAAAAAGAGATGAAGGTTATTGCTGACAGCGGAATGGAGGAAATTCTGATTCTCACGGGTGAAAGCAGAGGTCAGAGCAATGTGGAATATATCGGTGAAGCGTGCAAACTCGCAAGAAAGTATTTCCGTATGGTCGGACTTGAAATTTATCCCGTAAACACCGATGAATACAGATATCTTCATGAGTGCGGTGCGGACTACGTAACGGTATTTCAGGAAACATACGATGCCGATAAATATGAAAAGCTGCATCTGCTCGGTCACAAACGTGTGTGGCCTTACCGCTTTGATGCACAGGAGAGAGCACTCCGTGGAGGTATGCGAGGCGTTGCATTCTCGGCTCTGCTCGGACTTTCCGACTTCCGCAAAGACGCTCTTGCAAGTGCTTTGCACGTCTATTATTTGCAGAGAAAGTATCCCCACGCAGAAATGTCACTTTCCTGCCCGAGGCTCCGACCAATTATCAATAACGATAAAATCAATCCTTTGGATGTGCACGAAAAGCAGTTGTGTCAGGTGCTTTGTGCATACCGTATCTTTTTGCCGTATGTGGGAATTACGGTATCATCCCGTGAGAGTGCCGAGTTCAGAAACGGTATTGTAAAAATTGCGGCAACAAAGGTTTCGGCAGGCGTTTCAACAGGTATCGGAGACCACGAAAGCAAATATTCAGGCAAAGAAACCGACGGCGTTCGGGGTGATGAGCAGTTTGAAATCGACGATAACCGCAGTCTTGATAAGATGTATCAGGACATTGCCGATGAAGGTCTGCAACCCGTTCTGAATGATTATCTGTATGTGTGAGGTAATGAATATGAAAAATTTTGATCCGACTTTATATTTTATAACAGACAGCACCAATTACGCAGAGGAAGAATTCCTTTTCCGTGTGGAACAAGCACTCAAGGGCGGAGCAACACTTCTTCAGCTTCGTGAAAAGGAAAAATCCACCCGTGAATATATCGAGCTTGCGGAAAAGGTACACGAAATTGCGAAGCGTTACAATGTACCTTTGATTATTGATGACAGAGTTGACGTCGCCCTCGCAATTGATGCGGAAGGTGTTCACGTCGGCGCAAGTGATATGCCCGTTGCTGTTGCAAGAAAGTTGATGGGCGAAGATAAAATTGTCGGTGCTACCGCCAAAACAGTTCCTTGGGCAAAAGAAGCCTATGAACAAGGTGCAGATTATCTCGGAGTGGGTGCAATTTATCCTACAACTACCAAGGTTGTAACAGTTCTCACTTCAACCGAAACTCTTGATGCAATAACAAAAGCTGTACCTATTCCCGTCAATGCAATCGGCGGTTTGAATAAAGATAACCTTGATATTCTTAAAGGCATAGGCATTTCAGGAATCTGTGTTGTTTCAGCAATTATGAAGTCAGATGATCCTGAAAAAGCAGCAAGAGAACTGAAAGCAAGAGCACAGGAGCTTGGCTTATGCTGAAAGGAGCAATCTTTGATTTTGACGGAACATTGTTTGATACTATGTTTATATGGAATACCGCAGGTGAAACATATCTGCGTTCCATCGGTATAGAACCAAGGGAAGATTTACGGAAAGTATTAAAGACGATGAGCCTTCTTCAATCCGCAACATATATTCGTGAAAAGTATGCGGTTAAGTTAACAATTGAAGAAATTATGGATGGCATCAACCGCACAGTAGAGGACTTTTATTTTCACACGGTTCAACCAAAGGAAG
>CALGRR010000036.1 GCA_937880805.1 uncultured Clostridia bacterium | reverse complement strand
TGAAGTTTGTTCCTGATGCTTGTCTTGTCGGGGATGCGAAAGGTAAGAAATTTTACCAGTACACTGCTATAGACGAATATTCAAGGTTTCGCTATTTGGAAGCTTTTGAAGAACATAGCACATACAGTTCTACTATCTTTCTCCAACATGTTTTAAAGAAATTTCCATTCAAGATAGAATGTGTCCAAACAGATAATGGACTTGAGTTTACAAAACGTTATGGAAATACTCAAAATCCTACTCCTACTATGTTTGAAAAGCAGCTTAGCATACTTGGTATTCACCACAAGTTAATAAAACCATATACCCCAAGACATAACGGAAAGGTTGAACGTTCACACCGAAAAGACAACGAATATTTTTATGCTACACACAAATTTTACTCATTTGATGATTTTGCAAAACAATTAAAAGTGCATAACTATAACTACAATAAGTTTCCTATGCGACCACTTCATTGGAAAGCTCCCGTTGACTACGTTAAAGCTTTTATCGAAGATGGTGAAATTTTTATTTGATTTTGTAACACATCATTGACAAACCTACATTTTATACTTGATTTTTATTAATAATATTTTATAATTAATAAGAAAGAAGGTGCGATATGAAGTGTGCGGTATGCCCGAGAAAATGCTTTGCCGACAGAAGCGTTGAAACGGGTGTTTGCGGAGTCGGCGAAAAATTTAAAATTGCCAGGGCGGCACCTCATTTCTGGGAAGAGCCCTGCATAAGCGGTAAAAACGGCTCGGGCACGGTTTTCTTTTCGGGCTGCAATCTCGGCTGCGTTTTCTGCCAGAATTATGATGTGAGCCACAGAGCGTTCGGCAAAGAAGTGAGCGAAGACAAGCTTATGAGGATTTTTGATGCACTCATAGAAAAGGGTGTTCATAATCTTAATCTTGTAACGCCCACTCACTATGCACCGATGCTTGCAAGAGTGCTGAAAAAATATAATTCTCCCGTTCCCGTTGTTTATAACACCTCGTCATATGAAAGCGTTGAAACGCTTAAAATGCTCGAAGGTCTGGTTGATATATACCTGCCCGATATAAAATATTTTGACGGCGGGCGTTCACTCAAGTATTCGGGTGCCGAGGATTATTTTGAGGCTGCATCAAAAGCAGTTCTTGAAATGCACAGGCAGGTCGGAACTCTTGAAATTGATGAAAACGGAATTGCAAAAAAAGGAATGATAATCAGGCATATGGTTTTGCCGGGCAATATTTCGCAGGCAGAAAAGGTGTTTTTGTGGGTTAAGGAAAATCTTCCCGAAGAAACATACATCAGCGTTATGAGGCAATATACCCCGTTTGGAAAAGCAAAGGATATGCCGCCCATTAACCGAAAGCTTTCATCAAGAGAATATTCGATAGTTAAAAACAAAATACTCGACCTCGGCTTTGAAAACTGCTATTTTCAGAGCAAGGAATCTTCAACCGAAGAATTTATTCCAAATTTTAATCTTGAAGGTGTTGACCTTTGATTTTATTTTTGGTAAAGTATGTATATAAGAAACTGGAGGTAGTTAAAAATGGCAAAGGGAAAAGGCTTTATGGCGGAATTCAAAAAGTTTATTATGAGAGGCAATGTTATTGACCTTGCAGTCGGCGTTATCATCGGCGGTGCATTCCAGGCTATTGTTAAATCGCTTGTTGACGATATTGTAATGCCCGTTATCAGCCTTGCAACAAAGGGTCTTGATTTTGCAAACTGGTTTGTTGCCCTTGACGGCAAAGAGTATGAAACACTTGCCGCTGCTCAGGAAGCAGGTGCAGCAACTCTTTCATACGGCAACTTTATCAGTGCAATTCTCAACTTCCTTATTATGGCTTTCGTTATTTTCTGCTTTATCAAGGTTATCAACACAATTAACGAAAAGGCAAAGAAAAAGGAAGAAGAAGAAGCTCCCGCAGCACCCACAACCAAAGAGTGCCCCTACTGCAAGAGCGAAATCAACATTGAAGCAACCAAGTGCCCCAACTGCACATCAGAACTTTAATTTCAAAAAAGCACAGAGCCTTGTTGCTTTGTGCTTTTTACGTATTTTGGGAGGATGAATATGAAACTCGGATTTATAGGTGTGGGCAATCTTGCGGGTGCAATACTCAAGGGTGTTGTTGCCTCGGGAAAAATTGCACCTGAAGAAATTCTTATTTTTGATTTGAATACTCAGAGGTTAAATGAGCTTAAAGATTTGCATAAAGTTTCGGTTGCCGTTTCTGCAAGTCAGGTGGCTTCGGAATGTGAAAATGTTGTTATTGCAGTAAAGCCCAAGGATATTGCATCTGTTATCAATAAAATCAGAGAAGATGTAAAGATAAACAAACCTCTTATTATCTCAACTGCCGCAGGAACAGAAACTTATTCTATAGGGAGTATGTTCGGATATGAAGTGGAAGCAAGAGTTGTAAGAATAATGCCTAACATCAATGCCGCTGTGGGAGAATCAATGACTGCGGCTTGCAGAAATATGTATGTTTCGGATGAGGAAATGAATTTTGCTCTTGATTTCTGCACATGCTTCGGCAGTGTAAGCGAAACCCCCGAAAGCTATTTTTCAGCTTTCACCGCTGTTGCAGGCTCGGCTCCCGCTTTTGCCTATATGTTTGCAGATGCACTGACAAATGCAGCCGTGAAATACGGCTTGCCTGCCGAGGCATCGCAGACTATTGCCGCGCAGATGCTTCTTGGCAGTGCAAAAATGCTCCTTGAAAGCCCGCTTTCCGTAAGCGAGCTTATCAGAAATGTCTGCTCGCCAGGCGGCACAACGATTGAGGGCGTTTGCAGCCTCAAGGAAACGGGATTTGAAAATTCCGTTATAAAAGCTATAGATAAAACGGTTGAAAAAGACAGACTGATGTCACAGGAAAAATAGGTGAGAATATGGAATTATCAGTATTAAGCTCCCTTGAAAAAGTTTTTTACGATGAAAAGCCGAATGCCCCTGAATTCAAAGGCTTTTCAATGCTTAAAAATGAACGCAGCTCTTTTCAGACAGCGTTCTGCACCGAAGAAAACTGCGGCGTGAAAGTTGAAATTTCGGGTGCACTTGCGGATTTCACAAAAGCTTATCTTGTTAAATGCGTTCCCGTGGGAACAGCCTGCAATAAGAATTCGGATGATTTCTTTCTGCGAAAAACTTCGGGCCTGTATCCCGATTATCTTGAACCGATAAACGGTGAGTTTTATGCCGAAAAGGGCAAATGGCAAAGCATCTGGTTTGAGGTTTCGCCTTGCGGAAACTGCATCGGAAACAACACTCTTGAAATAACCCTTGTATGCGGTGAAAATAGTCAAAGCAAGAAAATTGATATTGAGGTTATCAATGCCGAGCTTCCCAGGCAGAGCCTTGTTCACACCAACTGGTATCATTCCGACTGCCTTTGCAATTATTACGGCTTTGAAGCGTTGAGTGAGGATTTCTGGAAGGTTAATGAAAGCTTTATCAGAACTGCCGTTGAGCACGGCATAAACTGCATTCTCACGCCTCTTTTCACCCCTCCGCTTGATACCAAGGTGGGCGGAGAAAGAAGAACGGTTCAGCTTGTTAAGGTGTATAAGAACGGCAAGAAATACCGCTTTGATTTCCGTAATCTTAAAAGATGGATTGAGATGTGTGAAAAATGCGGAGTTGAATATTTTGAACTCAGCCATTTATTCACCCAGTGGGGTGCAGAGCACGCACCCAAGATTGTTGTTATCGACAGCAAAGGCAGAGAAAAGAAATACTTCGGCTGGAAAACAAAGGCAACGGGCAGAGATTATCAGAGCTTTCTGCGTTCTTTTGCCGCAGAGCTCTTAAAGTTCCTTGATAAGAACGGAATAAAAGAAAAGTGCTTCCTTCACGTTTCGGATGAGCCTTCGGAGAAGCACCTTAAAACATATAACACGCACACAAAGCTCTTTGAAGAAATCTTTC
Organism: uncultured Clostridia bacterium; assembly: GCA_937880805.1. Classification (GTDB taxonomy): domain Bacteria; phylum Bacillota; class Clostridia; order Oscillospirales; family Acutalibacteraceae; genus CAG-177. Next base: position 30,971 of record CALGRR010000036.1, on the reverse strand, counting down.
CGGGCTTTGCAACCTTTGATGCCCTTTCAAATTTTAAATTCTATAAAACCGGTGCGGTTAAGCTGCCGGTTCCCTGCGAGGAAGATATAGAGGATTTTGCAGGCAATGTGCCCGAGCTCTGGACATATTATTGCTGCGGACAAGACCACGACTATCTGCCCAACAGATTTATGGCTATGCCTTCAATGCGTAACAGAGTGCTCGGCACCTTGCTGTATCGCTATTATGTTAAGGGCTTTTTGCATTGGGGATATAATTTCTATAATCTTCAGTATTCGGTTAAAGCTGTCAGCCCTTACGAGATTACGGATGCGGGCGGAAGCTTCCCCTCGGGAGATTCGTTTGTGGTTTATCCCGGTGAAAACAGAGAGCCTTTGGCGAGCTTAAGACTTAAGGTTTTCTATGACGGTTTTCAGGATATGATGGCAATGCAGCTTCTTGAAAGCAAAATCGGCAGAGAAAAGGTTATTGAGCTTATCGAGAGTGAGCAGCCTCTTAAATTCACAAGCTATCCGAGAAGTGCCGAATGGCTTCTTGACACAAGAGAAAAAATAAATCAACTTATTAAGGAGAACTGAAATGTCTATAGTTTTTGACAGCGAAAAAAAGATTTTTAAGCTTGATACCGCAACATCAAGCTACATAATTGAAATTTATCAGGAAAATTATCTTGTTCATCTTTATTACGGTGCAAAAATTCCCGACACCAATGTAGCTGCACTTAAATACAGAGGCCATTTTGCATCGTTCAGTCCCTATAATATTAATGTTACGGATGAACGCTTTACCGTGGATATGGCACCTATGGAATATCCCTGCGAAGGAACGGGCGATTTCAGAATTTCTGCTCTTTCCGTTAAAAATGCAGACGGCAACACCTCAACCGATGTTCGCTATGTTTCACATAAAATCTATTCGGGTAAGCCCGGAATTGAAGGTCTCCCCGCACTCTATGCCGAAGACGATTCAGATGTAACAACTCTTGAAATCTTAACCGAGGATAAGGTAACGGGCGTTCAGGCAGTGCTTTATTATACAGTTTTTGAAAAGCTCGGTGCAATGACAAGAAGAGTTAAGGTTATTAACAATTCCGAAAAGGCTGTTGATATTGAAAGAGTTTACAGCTGTGCCGTTGATTTCAACGATTACGATTATGATATGCTCAGCCTTTACGGCAAATGGGGAAAGGAAAGAAGTCTTGAGAGACGTACTCTTTCTCGCGGCAGACAGTCTGTTGCAAGCAAAAGAGGTGCATCAGGCCATAGCCATAACCCCTTTGCGGCACTTATGAAAAAAGGTGCAACCGAAGACAGCGGCTCGGTTTACGGCTTCAATCTCGTTTACAGCAGTAACTTTGATTTTTCTGTTGAGGTTGATATGTACGGCGGCAGCAGAGTGCTTATGGGCATAAATCCCGAAAGCTTTGGCTGGCATCTCGGTGCGGGTGAATACTTTGATGCACCTGAGGCTGTTATGGTTTATACGGATAAAGGCCTCGGTGAAATGAGCCGTATTTTCCACAGACTTTACAGAAAGCATCTTTTCAGAGGCAAGTGGAAAAACGAAAAGCGTCCTCTTCTCATCAATAACTGGGAAGCAACGGGTATGGACTTTGACGGCGAGAAGATTTTCTCGTTTGCAAAGAAAGCAAAGGAACTCGGAATGGAAATGCTTGTTATGGATGACGGTTGGTTCGGTGACAGAAACTCCGACAGAAGCAGCCTCGGCGATTGGCAGGTCAATGAAGAAAAGCTTGGCGGCACTCTCACTCAGCTTATTGAAAGAATCAACGGTATCGGTATGAAATTCGGTATCTGGTATGAGCCCGAAATGATTTCAAGAGACAGCAATCTTTACCGTGCTCATCCCGAGTGGTGCCTTCACGTTCCGAACAGAGAAAAATCAATAGGAAGATATCAGTATGTTCTCGATTACAGCCGTCAGGATGTAAGAGATTATATATTCGGCGAAATGTATAAGGTGCTATCCGTAAATAATGTTGATTATCTCAAATGGGATTTCAACAGAAATCTTTCCGAGGTCGGCTCTGCACTTCTTCCCCCCGAAAGGCAGAAAGAAGTATTTCACAGATTTGTGCTCGGTACTTATGAGGTTATGGAAAGACTTAACAAAGCCTTCCCCGATATGCTTATAGAAGGCTGCTCGGGTGGCGGCGGACGCTTTGACCCCGGTATGCTCTATTATACTCCTCAGATATGGACAAGCGACAACACCGACCCCATTGAACGCCTTACAATTCAGTTCGGCACTTCAATGTGTTATCCCGCACTCACAATGGGTGCTCACGTTTCCGCTTGCAGAAGAACGGGCTATGAAACAAAGGGTAATGTTGCTCTCTGGGGTTCATTCGGATATGAGCTTGACCCCAATAAGTTCACCGAGGATGAGGCTGAAATCGTTAAAGCACAGGTTGAAGAGTATCATAAATATTATGACGTTATTCATTACGGCGACCTTTACCGCCTTATTTCTCCCTTTGAGAATGAATACAAAGCAGCCTGGATGTTTGTTTCGGAGGATAAGAACGAGGCTCTTGTTACAAGCGTTGTGATGAGAGAGTTTGAAGACAGAGTTTATGTGCTCAAGCTTAAGGGTCTTGATCCCGATAAATATTATGTTGACGAAGATACCGATGAGGTTTATTCGGGTGCTCTTCTTATGAATGCGGGCATCAACCTTACATTCTGCGATAACAGAGACGGCACAAGCTTCAAGAAATACTTCAGGGCAGTTGAATAAAAAAAAGCCGTCCCCGGGACGGTTTTTTTATTTATATGCAGACAATTTCGGTGTTTTGAACATACATTAAAAAGAAAATAATGTTATAATTATTTTAAAAAGAGAATCGGAGGTGCAAAAATGATTAAAGAAGAATTCAAGAAGTTTCCGTGTAACAGTCCGCTTATCAAAAAGCCTTTCGGCGGCTTATCAACGGATATGCTCAAAATCCTTGCAGCAGTTTTTATGGTTTTTGATCATTTATGGGCAACCCTTGTTTCGGGCAACGACTGGATGACATATCTCGGAAGGCTTACCTTTCCGATTTTTGCCTTTCAGATTTCTGAAGGGTTCATTCATACATCAAATGTTAAAAAGTATATTTTAAGGCTGTTGACATTTGCTCTGATTTCAGAGATTCCTTTCAATCTTTTTTACGGCGGAAGCTGGTTTTATCCCTATCACCAGAATGTAATGTTCACTTTGCTTCTCGGACTTCTTGCAATTCATCAGATTGATAAAATCAGGAAGGAAAAGAATAAAAAAACAACGGTAAAAGGAATATTGCTTCTGCTCCTGATTTCGCTTGCCTCGTTTATAGGTTTTCCCGATTACGGCTTCTGGGGTTATCTGACGGTTGTAATGTTTTATCTTTTCAGAGATTTTCCCTTCGCCTGGGTTTTGCAGCTTATTGCGATGCTTTTGTTTAACCTTATTCTCTTTGAAGGTCAGCAAATCACTATTGAGCTTTTCGGAAAGACCTTTGAATTTGCGGTTCAGGGATTTGCAGTTTTTTCTCTTATTCCAATATGGCTTTACGGCGGCAAAAAAGGAAAAGGCAAAAAAGCCCTGCAATACGGCTTCTATGCCTTTTATCCCGTGCATATGATTGTTCTCTATTTGATAAGATATTTCTTCTTGTAAACAAATATCCCCGCAGATTAAATCTGCGGGGATTAATTTTTATATTATGATTCAACGTGTGTCTGGAAGCCGTATTTTTTAAGAATCTTATTGATTCTGTCTTTGGGGTCAAGCAGACCGCTTACGGATTCATCGTGGTTAAGTGTATCGATGATATATGAGCAGTATTTTGACATATCAACGCTTACATACCATTCTCTTGAGAGAAGATCGGGTGTTGAATAGATAAGGTTTGTTGTGAAAACCTTGCTGATAATGCCTTTTTCATATGCCTTATCAAAAACCTCAAGACCGTTGCAGAAAAGACCGAAGGATGAGCAGATGAATATTCTGTTTGCCTTGAGCTCCTTAAGCTTTGTTGCAACTTCAATCATTGAGTCGCCCGATGAAATCATATCGTCAACAATAATAACATCCTTGCCTTCAACATTGTCACCGAGGAACTGATGCTCAACAATGGGGTTTCTGCCGTCGATAATTACAGAGTAATCGCGGCGTTTATAGAACATACCGAGGTCAAGACCGAGAACCGATGAGAAATAGATGCATCGGCCCATACCGCCTTCGTCGGGTGAAATAACCATCATATGATTGTTATCAATGTTAAGGTCGGGAATGTTTTTGCACATTGCCTTAATCATCTGATAAACGGGCTGAACATTTTCAAAGCCGTTCTGAGGAATTGAATTCTGAACTCTGGGGTCGTGAGCGTCGAATGTGATAACGTTGTCAACACCTAAGTTGAGGCAAAGCTCACGGAGCATATCTGCACAGTCAAGTGATTCACGGCTTGAACGCTTATGCTGTCTGCCTTCATAAAGCATAGGCATAATAACGGTTATTCTTCTTGCCTTGCCGCCGATTGCACTGATTGCTCTTTTGAGGTTTGCATAGTGGTCATCGGGGCTCATAGGAACCTCTTTGCCATACATCTTATATGTTACGCCGTGGTTAAAAGCATCGCAGAGAATGAAAATGTCAAAGCCTCTTACGGTTTCTTTGATAACGCATTTTCCTTCGCCTGTTCCGAATCGGGGGAAAGAGGCATCGATAATATATGAATCTCTTTCATATCCGTTAAACTGGATTGTTGATTTGTGTTCGCTTTCTCTTTCTTTTCTCCACTTAACAAGGTAGCTGTCAATTTTTTTGGCAAATTCTTCGCAGCCGGGCAGTGCAATAATGCCGAGCTGACCTACGGGTATTGTGGTGAAATCCTGATAATCGGGCATAGCTTATACCTCCGCTAATTTTTTTACAAAATATATTTTACTATACTTTTAGCTTTTTGGGAAGAGGATTGCGATTAAAAAATTCACAATATATAGTCGGTTGTTTTGGGCAATTTGCCAAATAACCGCAAAATAAGGGGAATTTTATCCAAAGAGAATGCTGTTGAGAATTCCTTCAAGTCTTTCCTGCTTGCCCGAAATCGGGGCTTCAATTCCCTTTAATTCAAGAGCGTGGTCTGCAAGCTCTTCAAGAGTTGCCGTGCCTGAAACGATTTTTGCACCTATTCCGCTTTCAAAGCTTGAATATTTCTCTTTGATGAAGCTGTCAATTCTGCCGTCTTCAATAATCTCTGCAGCCTTCATAAGACCGAGAGCAAAGGTATCCATACCGAGAATGTAGCTTTCAAGCATATCTTCAAGGGTGTTGCTGGGTCTGCGGCATTTTGCATCAAAGTTGAAGCCGCCGGTAAGACCGCCCGCCTTGATAACCTCATACATACACATTGTTGCTTCGTAAACATCAAACGGGAATTCATCGGTATCCCAGCCGAGAAGATAGTCGCCCTGGTTTGCATCAATGCTGCCGAGCATTCCGTTTATTGCCGAAACACGAAGCTCGTGCTGGAAGGTGTGGCCTGCAAGAGTTGCGTGGTTTGCTTCGATGTTCATTTTGAAATCCTTGTCAAGACCGTACTGACGGAGGAAACCTATTGCTGTGGCGGCATCGAAATCATACTGATGCTTCATAGGCTCCTTCGGCTTGGGCTCAATATAGAAATCGCCCGTAAAGCCGATTTTTCTGCCGTAATCAACAGCCATTTTCATAAGTCTTGCGATGTTTTCCTGCTCAAACTTAACATCGGTGTTAAGAAGGGTTTCATAGCCCTCTCTGCCGCCCCAGAAAACATAGCCCTTGCCGCCGAGCTTAACTGTTAATTCAAGAGCCTTCTTGATCTGTGCAGCGGCAAAGCAATAAACATCAGCCGAACTAGTGCTGCCCGCACCGTTCATAAATCGGGGATTTGAAAACATATTTGCTGTGCCCCAGAGGCATTTAATGCCTGTTTCCTTCATCTTTTCAAGCATATAATCGGTGATTTCATCAAGTCTTGCGTTGGTAACATTGATGTCGTCTGCTTCGGGAACAAGGTCAACATCGTGGAAACAGAAATATTCAACGCCGAGCTTCTGCATAAACTCAAAGCCTGCATCAACCTTTGCTTTTGCGTGCTCCATTGTGCCTTTTTCGGATGCACCGAAGGATTTATCGGCGGTATCTCTGCCGAACATATCCGTTCCTGCGGCACAAAGGTTATGCCACCACGCCATAGCAAAGGGAAGATGCTCCTTCATTGTTTTGCCGAGAATAACCTTATCGGCATCATAAAATTTGAATGCAAAAGGGCTTTTGCTTTTGGAACCCTCATATTTTATTTTTTCAATCCCTTTAAAAATCTCGCTCATATCAGTCATCCTTTCTTATATCTGAAAACACATCTTTAAGTGCAGGGTATATTTTTTTGAATTTACGGTATTTTGCTTCATACAAATCAGAAAGCTCCTTATCGGGATAAACGGTATCCGCAACCTCAACAAGCTTTTCGCAGGCTTCCGAAACACTCTGATATTCACCGCAGCCAACCGCCGCCAGCACGGCACCTCCGTAGCCCGGGCCTTGCTCTGTTTTGAGAATGTCAAGGGGAATTCCAAGAATATTTGCCATTATCTTTTTCCAGAGAGTGCTTTTTGCACCGCCGCCGCAGATGTTGCTTCGTTCAATATTAAGTCCGAGCGATTTTGCAACCTCAAAGCTGTCGCGGATTGCGAAGGCAACGCCCTCAAGCACCGCTTGAAGCATATCCGCCCTTGAAGTATCCATAGACATTCCCGTGAATGTGCCTCTTGCATTTGTATCATTTATAGGGCTTCTTTCGCCCATAAGATAGGGGAGAAAGAAAACCTGATTTCTGCCGAGCTTATCATCGGTTATTTCTGCCTGAATTGAGGAATAATTATTATCACGCAGAATATCATCCATAAACCATTTGTTGCACGATGCGGCGGAAAGCATACAGCCCATAAGATGGTATTTCCCGCCGGCGTGAGCAAATGAATGAAGAGCGTTGTTAGGGTCAACTCCGAATTCATTGCTCGAAATAAAAATTGTTCCCGAGGTGCCGAGCGAGATATTGCATTTGCCGTTTCCGACCGTTCCCGTGCCGATTGCGGCAGCGGCATTATCTCCCGCACCCGCAACAACCTTAACCGAAGCATCAAGACCGAGAAGCTTTGCAATATCCTCTTTAAGAGTGCCGATAACCTCGCTGCTTTCAAAAAGCTTCGGCATTTTATCTTCGGCTACTCCGCATATTTCAAGCATCTTATCTGACCATTTTTTGTTCTTTACATCAAGCAAAAGCATACCCGATGCATCGGAATAATCAGTTGCGTGAACGCCTGTAAGAATATAATTTATGTAATCTTTAGGCAGCATTATTTTTTCAATTTTCTCAAAAAGCTCTGGCTCATTCGCTTTCATCCAAAGGATTTTTGGGGCGGTAAAGCCTGCAAAAGCAATGTTTGCCGTGTTTTCCGAAAGAACATCTTTGCCGATAACTCCGTTAAGATATTCAACCTCTTTATATGTTCTTCCGTCGTTCCAGAGAATGGCAGGGCGGATAACATTGTCGTTTTCATCAAGCACAACAAGACCGTGCATCTGACCGCCGCAGCCGATACCTTTTATTTTTGATTTATCAACTTTTTCGGTTAATTCCTTTATTCCTTCAAAAACTGCATTTTTCCAGTCCTCGGGGTTTTGTTCAGACCAGCCCGAATGCAGATAAAAAACGGGATATTCCTTTGAAACCTCGTTAAGTATTCTGCCGTCTGCATCAACAAGCAGCAGCTTAACCGCCGATGTTCCCAGGTCAATTCCTATATACATAATTCTCTCCTTTAAGCCGTAAAGCTTCTGTCAACATCAATAACGGTGAAGCAGCGGCTGTCCTTTTCTTTAACCATAGAGTCAACCTTTTCTTTGAGCTCCTGTTCGGTCATATTTGATTTTCTCGGTAAAACCAAATCAAAAATAAGGTTTGTGTGAGTAGGTCCGTCAACAACTCTGAAATCGTGCATTGTTATATCGGGCGATATGTCAGCGATAATATCGGTAACAATCGCCTTATATTTGTTGGTTCTTTCGTCATTGATAAGAACGGGGTCAAGGTGAATTGATATTTCAATGCCGAGCTTCTGACGAATATCTCTTTCAATAGTGTCAATCAAATCGTGGCTTGCAAGAATATCTTTATCGGCAGGCACTTCTGCGTGAACCGAACCGATTATTCTTGAGTGTCCGTAGGAATGGAGAACAAGATCGTGGATACCCACAACGCCGTCATATGAAAGAACTGTTTTTTCAAGCTTTTCAACAATTTCTTTTGCGGGCGGTTCGCCAAGCAGGGGACCCATAGTATCACGGATTATTCCTATGCCTGCATAAATAACAACAAGAGCAACTATAATGCCCATAACCGCATCAATGGGTAAATCCGTGTATTTTGAAGCAATGAGTGCAATCAGCGAGCAGGTTGTTGCGGCAATATCGCCGATGCTGTCGGTAACAACCGCATCAACGGTAACCGAGCTCATAAGCTTTCCGATTTTTTTGTTGAAGAAGGCGAGCCATATTTTACCGATAATTGAAAAAACAAGAACTACAACTGCGGGTATGCTGAAAATAACCGCTTCAGGATTTGTGAATTTATCAACGGAGCTTTTGATAAGCTCAAAGCCCATAAGCAGAATAAAAAATGCAAGAGTAAGTGCGGAAATATATTCAACTCTGCCGTGCCCGAAGGGATGCTCGTCATCTGCGGGCTTGCCTGAAATTTTGAATCCGACCAAGATGATGATTGAAGAAACTGCATCAAATATGTTATTGACACCGTCGGCAACGATTGAAATGCTTTTTGTTATCGTGCCGAATATAACCTTAAAAACAGAAAGGATTATGTTAAGAACAATTCCTACAACGCCGCTCATAACGCCGAGGCGAAGACGGTCTTTTTCGCTTAATATAATTGCGATTGAAGCAGCTTCTTTTGATTTCTTTGCTTTTTTATAATCCTCGCTCGCAAGCTTAATAAGGAAATCTGTCAAAAAAATCACTCCTTAACAACGTGAACATCAAGCTGATTGAACGGTATTTCTATTCCGTTCTTATCAAATGAAAGCTTAACGCCTTCCTGCATATAATAAAAAACATCCCAATAATCGTTTGTTGAACACCAGATAAGGCAGGTGAAAACTATTGCACTTGCACCGTGCTCCTTAACGGCAACAACGGGTGCAGGCTCTGTATAAATAAGATTGTTGCTTTTAACAACATCAAGAATTGCTTCTCTCGCCTTGTTTATATCGGTATCGTATGATACTGCAAAGGAAAGGTCAATTCTTCTTCTGTTTTCTGCGTTATAGTTGATGATGTTTGAGGTTGTGATTGTTGAGTTGGGAACAATTACACGCTTGTTATCGATAGTAACAAAAACCGTATACATCATTTTTATTTCCTGAACCGTGCCGCATACCGAGCCGAGGTCAACATAATCGCCCGCCTTGAACGGGTGATTAACAAGAATCTGAACACCGCTTGCAAGCTGGCTGATGCTTGACTGCAGACCGATACCTGCCGTAACACCTGCTGCACCGAGTGCGGTAATAAAAGAATTAACATCAATGTTAAGTGTTGAAAGGGCGGAAAGAATAAAAACAAATTTTAAAATAAGCGTAACAACCGTGCGGATAAAGGAATGAATGGATGCATCAACGCCCTTTGCTCTTAAGCCTTTAACAACAAGCTTGCCGATAAAATTGCTTATTACAAATCCGATAACGATTATTGCAACAGCGGCAAGAATAACAGGTGCCTTGGAAATGATAAGAGCAACTATTCCGTCAAAATCACGCTCCTTGATAAGAGAAGCAAGGTCTAATGGTAAAGCTTTCATATAAAAACATTTCTCCTTATAAAAATACTTATTACATTATACTGATTTATTGCCTGAATGGCAATAGTTTTTTATGATTAAAATCTTTGTTTTTCTGTTGACAAAACGGCAAAAATTTATTATAATTATGTCGCTGGTAATGTTTCAAAGGGCGTATTGCGTCTTGAAACGGTTACCTGAAGTTGCCGGTGTGGCGAAATCGGCAGACGCAAGGGACTTAAAATCCCTCGGTGGCAACACCGTACCGGTTCAAGTCCGGTCACCGGCACCAGAACGCTCTTGCTTGCGCGATCAGGGGCGTTAATAAATGAATAATGAATAATTATTGTGATATAGATACATAAATGTAAGAGAACAATTGTTGAAATTCTGTCTGTACGCAATATTATTCATTGTTCATTTTTTTGCCCTTTTTCAGATCTATTTCATTTTTAAAATTTTTAAGAAATAAACTATTGACAAATTAAAAATCAGGTGTTATTCTATAAACCAAGAAAAAAGCTATGACGAAGAAGGCTGATTCGCAATGCTTTCAGAGAGGCGGCGTATGGTGCGAGCCGTCAGCGGAGTGTTTCAAAGCTATCCCTTCCGAGCCGAAGTCCCCAAAGCATTTTATGCAAGTAGACGGCTTCCGTTGATGCAGCGTTAATGCATAGGGCTTGATAGAGCCTGGTGAGTGGCGTTTTAAACGCAATTTGAGTGGTACCGCGGGTTTGATTTTACTCGTCTCAAAGCAATGTTGCTTTGGGGCGTTTTTTTGTTACCGAAGCAGAAGAAAGGAGAATGAATATGATAACTTTTGGTCAGGGTTCCGTAGAAAACAAAATTATGGAGGTTGCACGCCGAATTATTGCACTTCGACTTGATATGGGTCTGACTCAGGCTGAAATGGCAAAGAAAATCGGTATCAGCGAAGAAGAATATTGCTATTATGAATCGGGCAGCAGAGATTTCAGCTTCACATTCATCTATAATATTGCTCAGGTATGCGGCGTTGAAATAACAGATATTATGGAAGGCAGCAGCCCCAGCTTAACCGAATACACCGTTACAAGAAAAGGCGAGGGAATGCCTATAACAAGAAGAGAGGGCTTTGTTTATAACAGACTTGCTCCCTTCTTCAAGAATAAGATTGCAGAGCCGTTCAGAGTGATTATTCCTTATTCTGAAGAGGCAATAAATCCTCCTTATCACTGCGTAAGCCACGAGGGTCAGGAAATCAATATCGTAACAAGAGGAACCCTTAAAATGATTATCGGTGACCAGACCGAGGTTCTTAATGAGGGTGACTGCATATATTTTGATTCCTCCGTTCCTCATAACGAAATTGCAATCGGCGGCAAGGAATGTGAATTTTATGCGATTGTTATTTCGCCCGACGGTTCAACCGAAATGAGCGAATGCGTTGAAGAAATCCAGACAGCAAGCACAACGAATGTTGACCTTGCAAATATCAAGGACCCGATTGCGGCAAGATTTATTGAAACAACTCTTGATGAAAACGGCGTTCTTAACGGAATTAACTTCAAAAACGATGATAAATTCAATTTTGCATTTGATGTTGTTGATGAGCTTGCAAAGAAATCGCCCGATAAGGTTGCAATGCTTCATATTGAAAATGACGGCACGGAAAGAGCCTTCACTTTTAAGGATATGAGCCTTAATTCAAATAAGGTTGCTAACTATTTCCGTTCACTCGGAATCAAAAAGGGCGACAGAGTAATGCTTGTTCTCAAGCGTCACTATCAGTTCTGGTTCTCAATTCTTGCTCTTCATAAAATCGGTGCGATTGTTGTTCCCGCAACAAATCAGCTTGTTGAGCACGATTTTGAATACCGCTTCAATGCAGGCCAGATAAGTGCCATTGTCTGCACCGCAGACGGCGATGTTGCCCATCAGGTAGAGCTTGCAGCAGAAAAGTGCGATGTTCTCAAAACAAAGATTATTGCCCACGGAAAGCGTGAAGGCTGGCTCACCTTTGATGAAGGATATATAAAGCACAGCGATGTTTTTGAAAGACCCTCTGCAGAAGAAGGAGCTTTCGGTTATGATCCTATGCTTATGTTCTTCACTTCGGGCACAACAGGTTATCCCAAAATCGCAATGCACAGCCACAGATACCCTCTCGGACATTTTATTACTGCAAAGTATTGGCATAATGTTGACCCCAACGGACTTCATTTCACCATTTCCGATACCGGCTGGGGCAAGGCACTCTGGGGCAAGCTTTACGGTCAGTGGCTCTGCGAAGCAGGCGTTTTCACATATGACTTTGACCGTTTCAATGCCGATGATATTCTTAAGCTTATCGCAAAGTACAAGATAACAACCTTCTGTGCACCTCCCACGATGTATCGCTTCTTCATTAAAGAAGACCTTTCAAAATATGACCTTTCATCCATAAAGTATGCAACAACTGCGGGTGAGGCACTCAACCCCGAGGTTTTCCAGCAGTTTATGAAGGCAACGGGTATCCGTCTTATGGAAGGCTTCGGTCAGACCGAAACAACCCTTGCAATCGGCAACTTTGTCGGTTCATCAATCAAGGTTGGCTCAATGGGCAAGCCCAGTCCTCTTTTTGATGTTGACCTTATCACCTCCGAGGGCAATATTGCCAAGGTCGGTGAGGTTGGCGAAATCGTTGTAAGAACAGATAAGGGCTCACCCTGCGGTCTGTTTATTGAGTATTATAAAGATGAAGAAAAAACAAAGGATGCCTGGTATGATGATATTTATCACACGGGCGACACCGCATGGCGTGATGAAGACGGCTTCTTCTGGTATGTGGGCAGAGTTGATGATCTTATCAAGTCTTCCGGCTACCGTATAGGACCCTTTGAAATTGAAAGCGTTATTATGGAGCTTCCCTATGTTCTTGAATGTGCGGTATCAGCAGCACCTGATGAAATAAGAGGTCAGGTTGTTAAGGCTGATATTGTTCTTACAAAGGGAACAGAAAAGAGCGATGAGCTCAAAAAGGAAATTCAGAATTATGTTAAGGAGCACACAGCACCTTATAAGTATCCCAGAATTGTTGAATTCAGAGATGAGCTTCCCAAAACCATAAGCGGCAAAATCAGAAGAGTTGATTTAAGAGCAGGTAAATAAAAAAACGGCTGTATCCGGGCGGATACAGCCGTAATTTTTTTGTTTATTTTACTGTTACATAGCCTTCGCTGTAGCAAACAAAAACATTGCTGAATTTATCGCTGTAGGCCTTGATAGCGAAGCTGTCGCTTGTTGCGGCATCGTTAACTCTCATTGCAACTCTTTCAGCCATATTCTCTGCTGTTGTTTTTCCTGCGAGAATATCAAATGTGCAATGAAGTGCACCGGTAAGAAGATTTGTTGCAAGGGGATAGTTATAAGCCGAAAATCTTGCCTTGCCCTCGCCGTCTGCCTTTACGGCAGCCTTTGCGTTTTCAATATATGCATTTATATCTGTTTTATCCTCGGGCATTGCTATTTCATAATATTCGCCAAGTCCGTTATATGCGGTGGGGAATGAGGGTGAAACATAGATATAGCCCTTGCTGTTTGCAACCTCAATAAGTGTTTTCTGAACGGCACTGTCGGTTGAATAAAGAGCAACATTTTCGCCGCCGATTCTCTTGTTGAGATTGAGTCTTGCAACAGCTTCTTTGATATAGAGCGAAGCCTGATTGAAGCCGCCCGAGAAGGTGGGGTCAAGTGCGTTGTCATAAACAAAGCTTATTCCCTGCTCCTTGCAGGCTTTTTCCATTGCGATGTGCTGTGCGGAAATCAGGGGATTCTTATTCATATGGCGTTCAAATGAGAACAGAACAAAATATTCTGCACCCTGTGCCTTTGCCTGAGCAACTATTGCCTTGGCATAGCTTTCTGAATCGGCACAAAGAATAAGATTTGCTGTTTCCGAAAGTGTTTCGGCATTCTCTTCGGGCTCAATGCAAACGGTAACAATATCGGGGTTAGCCTTTTTTGCCAGGTGGATTGCATCGGTTGTAAACTGAGTTGCTCTTGCATAAATGATTGCACCGATTTCGCTGTCACCTGCAAGCTCTTCGGAAAGTGTCATTATTGCGGGATTACCGGGCTTTAAAATTCTGCTGTCGGGATATTCTTTAACAATAACCTTTTCGGGGTATTCGGCTGCAAGTGCGGCTGCGGCTCTGTAATCCTCGGGATACTGTGCTTCGGGTGCAACAAGAATTGCAACCTTCTTTTCGGGAAGAACAATTTCTTCCGAAGGCTTCTTTTCTTTGTTGCAGGCTGCAAATGAGCAAATGAGAACAAGTGAAAGAATCAATGCGAGAATTCTTTTAATCATAATTATTACCTCTTTCAGATTAATAAGTAAGCTTGCTGTTTATATCAATAAGCATATCTTTATCGAGCTTGAGCACCTTGCGGTCATAGCTGTAAATGCCGTTAACCTCAAACTCAACATCGCTCACCTGAGTATAAACCGTTGCCGAAAGTCCCGCTTTGATGAGGGGGATAATCTGTGATTTATGAAGGAAAGCATATGCTTTTGAAAGAGCCTTGCTGTTGTTGAACATTATATATCCGAAGGATTTTTTTGCATTCCATACGTGTCCCTCAATATTCCAGCTGTATCCGCCGTATTCACTCAGAACATAAGGTCTGCCGGCTTTAGTCAACGGAGTGGGGGGCGTTACGGGAACGATATATCTGTGCATACTTCTGAAATCGGGGCCCTTCTGATCGTGCCATCCGCTTGCGTGGTCAACAAATCTTGTGGGGTCATACTCCTTAACCTTTATGCCGATTTCCTTTGCATCGAACTGACCCCAGCCCTCATTGAAGGGAACCCAGCAGCAGATTGAAACGCTGTTGTAAAGATTATCAATCATTTCAAAAAGCTCACGCTTGAATTCCTCACGCCATTCGGGCTTTTCACGCTTGAAGCTCTTATGCATAAAATCGGTGTTATCCTTAACATTTATGCTCAGATTGGGCAGAACGCCTGCAAGCACATTGCCGATATACTGACCGCCGCTTACCATATCCTGCCATACGAGCATACCAAGGCGGTCACAGTGATAATACCATCTGCGGGGCTCTGTTTTGATATGCTTTCTGAGCATATTGAAGCCAAGCTCCTTCATCTTTTCAATATCAAATATCATTGCTTCGTCTGTGGGTGGAGTGAGCTGGCTTTCAGGCCAGTAGCCCTGGTCCAGAAGACCCTTCTGGAAATAGGGCTTATTGTTAAGAGCGAGGCGGGGCTTGCCCTTTGAATCATTCATTATTGAGAATTTACGCATTCCGAAATAGCTCTTGACTTCATCCTTTTCGCCGTCACAGTCAAGAACAAGCTCAAGCTCATATAAGAACGGATTTTCGGGACTCCAGAGTTTTGCATAGGGAACGGGAATTTCTGCATCGGATGAAATCTCACCGTCAAAAATAACCTTTTCACCTTCAAACACCTTTGCAAAAAGCTTTCCGCTGCAGCTGCAGGTGTGATTAACCTTTAAACCTATAACATTTCTGTCAATATCGGGAATAAGTTTGATGCTTTCAATTCTGCAATAATTAACGGGCTCAAGCCATACTGTCTGCCATATGCCTGAGGTTGCAGTGTACCAGAAGCCGTGGGTTTCCTGCACCTGCTTGCCTCTCTGCTGATGACCTTCATCCGTGGGGTCAAACACCTTAACAACAAGCTCGTTTTCACCCTCAACAAGAGCATCGGTAATATCAAAGCTGAAGGGATTATATCCGCCCGTGTGCTCGCCCATAAGCTTTGAGTTAACCCAAACGCTGCACTGCCAGTCAACAGCTTCAAAATTAAGCAGAGTTCTTTTGCCCTTGAAATCTTCGGTAAGAGTGAATTTTCTGCGATACCATATTCTGTCCTTTGCGGTAACGGTTCTGCCAACACCCGAAGCCGCACTTTCTATTGAGAAGGGAACAAGTATTTTGCCGTCATAGCTTTCAGGCATATCGGCAGTATCGTTTGTAACGGCATAATCAAATTCGCCGTTAAGGCAAATCCAGCTTTCTCTTTTAATCTGAGGTCTGGGATATTCGCAAAGCGGGCATTCACGGTCAATTTTATCAAACCAAATTGATTTTAAATCGCTCATATTTATCTCCTGTTAATTTCAGATTTTTGTATAAATATCTTCAAGCTTCCATTTTCCGTCAACAAGAACGGCGGTCATTTCAGCTTTTCTGCCTTTTTCGGGTTTTGCTTTGAAAACGCATTTATCTTCGGTTTTTGAAATGCATTCTATTGTGTATTGCTGCGGCTCGGATTTTGCATCTTCCGTGCTCAGCTCGCTGCAATAAAGCTTTCCGTTAATATCCGCATAGATTCCGGTTGAAATGATTTCTTGAGCTTTTTCGTCGGTGTATGCGGCTTCAACATAATTATAAATCGCTTCTGCCGAAGTGAAGCGTTCGGAAATAACGCGGTAATATGTTTTTCCGTTTTCCGTAACGGAATCGTTTTTATCAACGGCAAGGGTGCTTTCGATAAAAGCCTCCTCAACCGTGAAGCGGTTTGCTTCAACAAGAAGAATAAGAGTTTGCTTAAAGCCTTCTCCTATAAAATTATCTATATCATCGGGCATTTTTGTGCCGCCCGTGCAGCCTGAAAATGCCAGCAGAATACAGATAAAGGGAATTAATATTTTTTTCAAAATCAATCACCTGATTTAAGTTTATTTGATTGCAATAACGGTAACAGCCGAAATAACGAGCTGAATAATGCAGAATCTGTAAATAACCTGAGTGTTTGACCAATCCTTGTTCTTTCTGAAATGGTCGTGAAGCGGGGTGCGTATATTCTTGAAAGCCTTGATATGAAGGAATCTGATAAGTGAAACCTTAAGAATGCCGAGCAGTCCGTCAAGGCAAAGCATAAAGCAGAAGGGGATTGTTAAAAGAATATTACCTGTTTTAAGCACAAGAATGCAAAGGAAAAGTCCGAGTGCTCTTGAGCCTGCATCGCCCATCATCATTGAGCTGGGTGCAGAGTTTTTCCAGAGATAGGGCAGAAGAGTGAACACCATTATAACCGTAAGCATAACGGGCTTCACATCCTGAGTGAGGATATATATTGCTGCGGCAACGGAAATCATTGAAACTATTGAAAGACTTCCGCAGAAGCCGTCAATACCGTCGGAGCAGTTAACTGCATTAATGAGCATCCATACAAGAACTGCGGCAATTATGCCGAAAAGAACGGGATGAAGATTGAGCTCAAAGCCAAAAAGATTAATGCCCGTAAGTTCACGGTTGAAATAAACAAAGTTTGCGGCGGTGAGAGCTGAAATAACAAGGTCAATCAAGCCTTTTTTGTATTCGCCCCAGGGCTTTTCGGAACGGTCGTCGAGATAACCCGAAAGCATACCGAGAAAAAGAAGAATATAATAAAATGCATATTCCAAGGATATGGGAACAAAAAGAAGGGCAACAATTATAAACGAACAAACAAAAATTATTCCCGCACCGCGTTCCTTGCCTGCCGAAAGCTTGCCGTCAACGGCAAATTCACGGCCCTGGTCTTTGGGAAGCTTGTTGTGGAATAATTTGAGAAGCACTCCGCAAAAAAGAACGGCACATATAACCGCACAAATAAAATAAGCTTTCTGCGGCAGAAAGAATGAAAGCATAGATAAACCTCCGTAATTCATATATATAATTTAAGAATAACATATAAATATATATTTTTCAACAGCTAATTTTCATTGAATATATCGGCGAGTGATGATATAATGCTTACGGTGATAAAAATGAAGATACTTGCAATCGGAGAAATAATTTTTGATATATTCGGAAACGAAGCCGAAATCGGCGGAGCACCGCTGAATTTTTGTGCTCATTCGGCGGCTGAAGGGGCGGAAAGTGCATTAATATCCGCCGTCGGAAATGACCCTCTGGCTTTTGTGGCAACAGAAAAAATCCGTTCCTTCAGAGTAAGAACGGATTTTATAAAAACGAATGATTATCCGACGGGAAAATGTATCGTAACATTAAAAAACGGGGCACCGTATTATGATGTCATTTCTCCTGCGGCATATGATTTTATTGAAGCGGATACAGAAAAAATAAAAAGCTTTTCGCCCGATATTTTTGCGTTCGGAACTCTTATTCAGAGAAGCAAAAAATCAAGAGAAACTCTTAAAAGCATTCTTTCGGAATGCAGTTTTGCAGATATTTTCTGCGATATTAATTTAAGAAAAAACTGCTATGATAAAGAGTCTTGCCTGCGGTGTCTTGAAAATGCAACCATTCTGAAAATCAGCAAAGAAGAAGAGCCCTTGCTGAATGAGTTTGCATTTTATGAAAAGGGTAAAACTGATAAGGAAATAATAAAAAACATTTGCAATTCATTTAAAAATATTAAATTGCTGCTTTTTACCTGCGGTGAAAACGGCTCAACGGTTTATGATGCGAAAGCGGAAAAATTTTATTGTTTTGATGCTGAAAAGGCAGAAACAGTTTCAACCGTAGGTGCAGGTGACAGCTATTGTGCCGCATTTATTTGTGAATATTTCAGAAGCGGAGATATTGAGAAAGCGGGCAGGGCAGGCTCAAAGCTGAGTGCATATGTTGTTTCTCACAAGGAGGCAGTTCCGAAAAAATAAAAGAATAAAGCGTAGCTGTTATTCAAAGCAATCTGAAATGAGCATATCTTCAATTACCGACTCAAAATGATATATTTCAACCTTGTTTTCTTCTAAAAACGAAATCAGCTGCATTACGGTTGTTTCGTTCAAAGAAACATCATTAACCGTTCTTTCTGCGTTTGCAAGGCGTGCCTTTATGCCGTATACGGTCAGAGAACCAAGCTCTTCATAGTTGTGCTTGCCCGTAACCATAGAATATTCCGTTTGTTCGCTGGAAGAGGAAACCGTGTCAGAAACCATTTTTTTACACTTCCTTTGATTGGTTTATGCTACAATAATAAGGTAATTTGCGAAAAAATCAAGGTATTTTTCTTTTTCGTCATTGACAAAACCGTCACGATGTGTGACAATGAAGCACAGAGGCGTGGTGGTTATTATTTTTGCGGAAAAACTCAATGTTTTAATGAGGCTCACTTCAACAACAAACAGCCGGCTTGCTACGGCAATTAACGTTGACCCTTCTCTGATAAGCAAGTTAAGAAGCGGGGCCAGAACAGTTTCGGTCAAATCGGATTATCTTTTGCCTATGTCTGCTTATTTCGGCTCAAAGTGTGCAGACAGCTACAGAAGTCTTACCTTGCTTGAGCTGATAGGTGCGGATTTCGGCGTCGATATGGTTTCGTCATTGGTCAGGTGGTTTCTTGATGACGAAAAAACCGTTGACCTTTCTTATCCCGAAGCAATGGCATCGGGTAATTATTCAGTCAAAAAATCCGAAAAGAGAAGAAAAGAAAAATTTTACTGTTTTCACGGAAGAGATGCTGTAATTGAAGCAACCGAGCTGATGAAGGATATTATATCGGCCTCGGATAATGTCAGAACGGTGAAGATTCTTTCAGATTGTTCCAATAAAGACAGCGGCACTGATTTGTTTTTATTGTGCAGGGAGTTTTTGAGTGAGCTTGCGGTAAAAGGAACCGAGATTATTCGCATTCTTCCCGATTATTACAGCTTTAATCAAAGCGTAAATGATGTTTTTGCGTGGCTGCCGATGATTTCGCATGGAAAAACAAAAACCTTTTATTTCAACGGCTTCAGAGACAGAACGGCAAACAGCCTGATGCTGACAGTTCCCGGTGTTGCCGCTATGTTTTCGGAATCTGTTGACGGAATTGGTCCGACCTTTGTAACAACAGAAAAGGCTGCGGTTGACGATTGCAGCAGAATGTTTGATTCATATGTTTCCTACTGCGGAGAAGGCAGCAGAACGGAGCTTTATTCCGAAAGCAACAACAGAAAAAGTATGGTTGACGGCTTTATTGAGATTGAAGATGATTTGTGCTGTGTTTTCAGCTCACTTCCGTTTGAATGGATTCCCGAAGGCTTGTTTGCAAAAAGTGAAGCCGTTAGCTTAAAGTACGCCGGTTCCTTGAAAAATCTTATGAAAACGAATACTGTTACCGAGATTTTTCCTCTGCACTCTCCGTCGGAAATTGTGCAGGGCAGGGCGGTTTGTTCTGCGGAAAGCTTTTTCGGCGGAAAAAATACGCTTTACACTCCGGAGCTTTATTCGGCACATCTTGAAGCAATTATCAGGCTTCTTGAAAATGAGCCCAACTACAGAGTGATTATTTCTTCATATGAAGAAACGGGTGACGGCGGTATTTTCGTTAAGAAAAAAGGCGGGTTAATCAAACTGCCCGAAAATAAAAACGAGCATTTAAGTCTTATCACTCATCAGCCTTCGGTAAATGCTTTATGGCAATATTATATGAACGGATGCGGCAATATAACGGAATTTGATTATTCCCGTGAAAAGATTGTTATGCGAATGAAAAAACTTGTTGCCGAATTGAAAAAATAAAATGAGCGTAGCGGTTATTGTTACCGTTACGCTCTTTGTTTAACTCTTTGTTTAATCGGTTTTAAAATCTTTAAAAACAATATGAAGCGGAGCCCCTTCAATTTCAAATTCAAGAAATGCACCTGTTTCGGCATCTCTTGTCAGCACAAAAACGCCTCTTTCACCAGAACCGCTGTAGCTCCATATTCCGTCGCTGTATGTTTTGGCAATATCAATATCAGCCTTAATATCCGAAATCGCCTGAATAAGCAGCTTCCCGAATTCGGTCTGCGGAAATCTTGAAAAATCCGATTTGAAATCCAGCCCGTCATAATTCAGCGTGCATATTCCGTTTTTAAAATTAACGGTCAGAGGAGTCAGTATTTCGGGAGAGAGAATTTTAACCGAAAACTCATCCCGTGATTTCTGAATGAATTGGGCATTGATTGCCGTGGTGTTATATACCGCCTCAACATTTGCCGAAAAGCTTTCGGGCAGGGGAGGCGGTGTTTTTTCACCTATCATCTGTTTTTCACATCCCGCCGCAGAAAATAAAAAAATCAAAACTGCAGCAGCAACAGACAAAGCCTTTTTCAAATTATCACCCGTTATTCAAATTTTGAAAAAAGCTCGGGCAGATAATTCAGCACATCTGAGGGAAGCATACCCCTCATCGATGTTTTTTCGGCAACGGCATCCGCACAGAGTCCGTGCAGATAAACGGCACTCACGGCGGCGTCAAACGGCTTCATTCCCTGGGCAAGCAGAGAAACAGCCATACCTGCAAGCAGGTCTCCGCTGCCGCCCTTCGCAAGCCCCGAATTACCCGTTGAATTAACATATATTTCTGTTGGATTACCGCCGCAGACAACGGTGTTTGCACCCTTGAGAACAACGGTTATACCGTATTTGTTTGCAAATTCATAGGCTACCGCAATGGGGTTGGAAACGATTTCTGCTATGCTTTTTCCGCAAAGCCTGCTCATTTCGCCCGGATGCGGTGTAATAATTATCGGTGCCTGAGCTTTCTTCAATATATCTATATTTGTGCTCAGTGCATTTATGCCGTCTGCATCGATAATCAAAGGAATTTTTGTTTCTTCAATAAGCGAGAGTGCAAGCCTCGTGGTGTCTTTGTTGAAGCCGAGACCGCATCCCACAAGCATTGCGGAGGCTCTTTTTGCAGCTTCGTTTATTGAGGAAAGAGCAGAAAAGGCGAATGTGCCGTCAAAATTTGCCTCAAGAGGCAAAAGCAGGGATTCGGTAAGCTTGGGTGCAATGGCGGGGTAGGCACTCTGCGGAAAAGCTGCCGTAACAAGACCTGCTCCGCTTCTCAATGCACCGCTTACCGAAAGAAACGCCGCACCTGCCATTCTCATACTTCCGCAAACGCACAGAGCGTGACCGTAGGTGCCCTTGTTTGAAACGGGCTTTCTTTTGGGAAGCATCTTTTTTATATCAAGAGAATTTACCGTAAAGCAGGTTACGCTGCCGATTTTTTTGAAATCCTCGGTTGTTATGCCGATGTCTGCAACCTGAATTCTTCCGCAGGCGGAGGAGCAGGGCTTCATAATATGAATAGGCTTATATGCCGATATTGCGATTGTTGTGTCTGCCTTGAAAACAGAGCCTTCTATTGTTGCACTGTCGCAGTTTGCACCGCTTGGCACATCAACAGCAACGGTCTGACCCTTTGCGGCATTAACCGTTTTTGCAAGGCGGCTTAAAGGAGCGTCAAGCGAGCCCGAAAATCCCGTTCCGAAAACGGCATCAACAATTATCTCGGCTTTTTCAATATACGGATAAACCGACGATATATCGTCTTTATATCTGATTATGTCAATTCCCGTGCTTTCGGCAAGAGAAAACATATTAATTGCATCCTTGGCTTTGGGCTCTCCGCACGCGAGCATAACCGTAACATCGCAGCCGTATTCCCACATTTTGCGGGCAATAACAAAGCCGTCACCGCCGTTTTTTCCCTTGCCGCAGATAATAAGAATTTTTTTTGAATTTGCCTTGCTTATATGATAATGCTTTTTTATTATTTCAGCACAGGCGTTTCCTGCATTCTCCATCAATTCGGGAAAAGAAATGCCTCTTTCAACTGCACTGCATTCCGCCTGATACATCTGCTTGCTTGTCACAACAAACATAAATACACCCCACAAAACATTTTACAACTAATTCTAACATATATCTGCTTTGTTTGAAAGATAAATTTATAAAATATATTTTTTCTTTTTATATTGCTCTGTAATAATTAAATGTGATATAATTTCTGTATATAATCGCTGAAAGGCGGGAAATTATGGAAAAATACATAAATGAATATATCAGACCCCGTTTGCAGGGTGACGGAGGAGAAATAACGTTTGTTAAGCAGGAGGGTAATGAGGTTACCGTTTTGCTTCAGGGCGAATGCTCAAAATGCCTTATTCTTCACCGCTGCCTTGAATGGATTGAGCAGAGAATTAAAGCTGACCTCGGCGAAACGGTCAAGGTTACAGGAATAAGAAAAAAGCCCTATTTTCAGGATAAGTAAGGAGGCGGTCTGCTTTGGCACATATTAAGGTTGAAAGAAGAAGTATGCGTCCCGAAGAGTGGGTTGACCTTCGCTTCGGCTGGCTTAAAAGGCATATTTACAGCGAAAAAAATGAGATTACAACTTTTAAAATCAGAGAAGCCCGTCAGGTTTCCGAAATGAATTTTGAATTCTATGATGAAGAGCCGAGACCGCTTAACAAAGGGGATATGTATTTCACACCCGACGGCACGGCATTCATTGAGGCAGATTATATTCTGCCCGGGCATCTCAAAGGAAAAGATTTATGCTTTTCTCTCAAAACCGCAGCCGAAATGATTGTTAAGGTTAACGGTGTTTATGCGGGCGGAATTGACCCCAACCGTGAAAGGCTTGACCTCTCGCCGTATGTTGATTCGGATAAGCTCCATTTTGAGATTGTTGGCTATAACCGTTCAAAGCCCGATGATGAACGAAATCCCGAAAGCCTCAGCATAAGAGGCTGCCGCCAGATTTTTGAGGGCGGATATATTTCGGTTGTGAACAAAACCGTTCAGTCACTTGTTTATGATCTGGAAATGCTTCTTGATGCGGCAAACAGCGGAGTTTTCAATGAGGATTTTTCGGCGTTTGCAATCCGTGAGATTGATAAAGCTCTCAATCTTATTGATTTTGACGATGTAACCGATGAAGACTGCAAAGCGGCATCCGAATATATTGAAAAGAATATTTTCTCAAACAATGATTATAAAGGCAGCGGCAATGTTGCACTCATTGCCCATTCGCATCTTGATATAGCTTATTATTGGAGAAGAATTCACACAGTTCAGAAAAATCTGCGAACGGTTCTTATTCAGCTTCGCCTGATGGATAAATACCCCGATTTCAGATATGCTCATACTCAGGCTTATACATATGAAACTGTTGAAAAGTATTATCCCGAGATTTTTGAGGAGCTTAAAAAGCGTATCGCAGAGGGCAGATTTGAGCCCGTGGGTGCAATGTATGTTGAACCCGACTGCAATGTTCCCTCGTGTGAAAGTCTTATCCGTCAATGCCTTTACGGTCAGACTTATTTCAGAGAAAAATTCGGCATAACGGTTGATAACTGCTGGCTGCCCGATGTTTTCGGCAACAGCTGGATTCTGCCGCAGATACTCAGAAAAAGCGGAGTAAAATATTTTGTTTCAAACAAAATGTCAACCTGGAACGATACCAACAGATTTCCCCATAATAACTTTATCTGGAGGGGAATTGACGGCTCCGAGGTCTATGCCTGCGTGCCGCCAACCCATTTTATTTCGTGGAATATGCCGAGTCAGGTGCAGGCAAACTGGGAGGCATATCAGGATAAAAACACGGGCGGACAGACTTTGCAGATGTTCGGCTACGGTGACGGCGGAAGCGGTGCAACCGAAGAAATGGTTGAGCTTATGCACAGATTTGATAAGCTTTCCGTTATGCCCGAAACAGAGCACACAACCGCCAGAGAATTCCTTTCAAAGAATTTTGACGGCAATAACGCTCTCGCAACCTGGGACGGTGAGCTTTATCTCGAAATGCATCGGGGCACCTTCACAACAAAATCAAATCTCAAAGCATATAACCGAAAGCTTGAATTTATGCTTCGTGAGGCGGAATTGCTTTCTGTTTTAAGAATGAAGCAGGGTGTTGAATATCCCGCCGGGAAAATAAGAGAATGCTATAAAAAGCTGATGATAAATCAGTTTCACGATATTCTTCCCGGCAGCCATATAACTCCCGTTTACCGTGACGCAATGGAGGATTATGAGCAGATTGAAAAAGAGCTTTCTGAAATAATAGGAAGCGGCAGCGGTTATTTCAATTCGCTCAATTTCAAGAGAAACAGCCTCACCTTCATTCCCGATGAAAGCGGAAAAATCTTCCGCTTGAGTCAAAAAGGATTTTATGCAGTGCCCGATATTGATGCTCTTTCAAACGGGAATATTGAAAAAACAGAGAATTCAAATGATTGGATAGCCGTTAACGGATTTGAAGCGGAAACAACCTTCTATAAAGTAAAATTTGCTCCCGACGGCAGCATTGTTTCACTTGTTGATAAAGAGCTTTACCGTGAATGGGTGAAAGGCGATTTCAATAAGCTGAAAATATATCACGATACCCCGGGCAACTACGATGCGTGGGATATTCTGCCGAATTATAAAGATAAGCAGGCGGAGGTTAAAACGGTCAAGCCCCTTGAATTTATCGGTGCAGACAGCGAATGTGCCGAATTTTCCGTAACTCTTGCAACGGGTAAGAGTGAGTGGAAAATGATAATCAGGCTTTTCAGGCAGTCAAGAGGCATTGAAGTTGAAAATATTGTTGACTGGAATGAAAAGCACAGGCTTGCAAAAGCGGAATTTGGCTGCAACATTCTTACCCGAAAGCTTCTCTGCGATACTTCCGCAGGTGTAATTGAAAGAGAAACTCACAGAAACACAAGCTGGCAGCAGGCGAGATTTGAAACCTGCCACCATAAGTGGTGCGATATGAGTGAGTCGGGCGGCGGCATTGCTCTTATAAATATGGGCAAATACGGTGTTTCTGCAGAAGAAAACACAATGGGACTTTCGCTTTTAAGAGCAACAATCAGACCTGACCCCACCTCGGATATGGGTAAACATAATTTCTGCTATATGATTTATCCCCATGCAGATGATGCGGTTTCGGCAAGAATAAATAATATCGCATTTGAATATAACATTCCTCTTTGCAAAGCGGATGTTGAATCGTTTCTGCCTTCATTCGGCGGGCTTTGGCTTCAGGCGGCAAAGCTTTCCGAAAACGGAAAAACCGTTGTTATCCGTCTTTGCGAGCAAAACGGAGCAAGGGGAATATTAAAGCTTCCCGAAAAGGTTAAAATTCTGAATATGCTTGAAGATGTAATCGGAGAAGAAAATGAGATTGAGTATTCTCCGTTTGAAATCATTACATTGGGATTTGATATGTAAAGGAGCGAGAATATGAACGGATATGAATATTGGCTCACCTTTGATGAGCAGACAAAAAATGAGCTTGAAGCAATAACCGATAAGGCAGAGCTTGAAGACAGATTTTATAAAGAGCTTGAATTCGGCACGGGCGGACTTCGCGGAATTATGGGTGCGGGTCCAAACAGAATGAATAAATACACCGTTGCAAAAGCAACAAAGGGTCTTGCCGATTATCTTATTTCTTCTGTTGAAGGCGAAAAATCGGTTGCCGTTGCTTATGATTCAAGAAACAATTCCGCATTTTTTGCGGATACCGCCGCTTCGGTGCTTGCGGCAAACGGAATAAAGGTTTATCTTTTTGATACGCTTATGCCAACTCCCGTGCTTTCTTTTGCAGTAAGGCATCATAATTGCTCCGCGGGTATTGTTATCACGGCAAGCCATAATCCCAAGGAATATAACGGATATAAGGTTTATGATTCAAAGGGCTGTCAGCTTGTGCCCGAATATGCCGATAAGGTTATAGCTTTTGTGAATGCGGTAACTGACCTTAAAAGCATTGAAATGATGCCGCTTGACGAGGCAAAGGCAAGCGGAAAGCTTGTTTATATCGGCAAAGAAACTCTTGATGCTTTTCTTTCCGAAGTTAAAAAGCAGAGCGTATATAATGAAAAATCGGATTTGAAAATTGTTTATACCCCTCTTCACGGAACGGGCAATATTCCCGTTCGGAGAATACTTGATGGCAAAAATATTTCGGTTGTAAAATCGCAGGAGCTTCCCGACGGCGATTTTTCAACCGTGCGTTCACCAAATCCCGAAGAAAAGGATGCTCTTACCCTTGCCATTGAGCAGGCAAAAGCCGAAAAAGCCGATATTGTTATCGGAACAGACCCCGATTGCGACAGAGTAGGCGTTGGCGTGCTTCACGGCGGCGATTATGTTCTCTTAACGGGAAATCAGACGGGTGCGTTGCTTGTTGATTTTGTTCTTAAATTCAAAAAAGACACAATGCCCGCAAATGCGGCGGTTGTTAAAACAATAGTAACAAGCGGACTCGGTGCCGCCATTGCCGAAAAGCACGGTGCAAAAATCTTCCAGACTCTCACGGGCTTTAAATATATCGGCGAAAAAATCTGCCTTTGGGAAGAAAGCGGAGAGAATACCTTTGTTTTCGGATATGAAGAAAGCTACGGTTATCTTTCTGGCACTCACGCAAGAGATAAGGATGCTGTTGTTGCATCAATGCTTATTGCGGAAATGGCATCGTACTATAAAAATAACGGTATGACTCTTGTTGATGCACTGAACGGAATTTATTCCGAATACGGATATTATTATGATTGCCTTGAAACCTTTGTGCTCAAGGGCAAAGAAGGTGCCGAAAAAATCCGCTCCGCAATGCAGGCGATGAGAAAAAGCGGCGAAAAGCTTTTTGACGACCTTGATAAGCTTCTTGACTATTCAAAGGGAATTGACGGCTTGCCTAAAGAAAATGTTCTTCGCTTTGATTTCAAAGACGGCTCGTGGGCTGCTGCAAGACCTTCGGGCACAGAGCCGAAGCTCAAGCTTTATTTCTCCGTAAAAGGTGAAAACAAGGAGCAGGCGGCAGTCAGACAGCAGGCGATACGCAACGCTCTTGCAGATAAAATCTACGGATAATATTTACATTTCGGAAAATTTATTATATAATAGCATCAAATCCTTAAGGAGGTTAAAAAATGAAAAAGATAATCGCATTTGTTCTTGCTGCCGTTATGGCATTTTCGGTTTTTGCCGTATGCGGTATTGCGGCAGAAACACCCGCAATCAGCAATGTTTATGTTGAACAGAAAGACCTTAACTCCGATGATACCGACAGAAAGGTAAACTGGTATCAGGCAAACGGCGAATATTATCTCTTTATTCCCGCATCGGTAAGCTATCTTTTTGCCGATTTTGTTGTTGAGAGCACAAAGGATGTTTATATTGACGGCGTAAGATATGCCGAAAGCCAGAAGCTTTTTCAGGTTTTTGAAAACAAGAATAAAATAACTCTTGTTGCAGGCTATGAGGAATATAAGCTCAATATAATCAACGGCTCTGAAATTGCATCAATATTCATCACAACCGAATCGGGCTCGCTTGATTATATCCACAAGGATAAGAGCAACAAGGAATCCGGATATATTGAAATCGTCGATGCAGCTGGTGTGGCTGTTTATGACGGTGAGCTTGACCAGATTAAGGGCAGAGGCAATTCAACCTGGAATAACCCCAAAAAGCCCTATAACATCAAGCTTGAAGAAAAGGCAAATCTTTTCGGAATGGGCAAGAGCAAAAAATGGAGCCTTCTTGCAAACTACGGCGATGCATCTCTTCTCAGAAACTCGGCAGTATTTTCTGCAGGTCAGAAAACAGGCGTACCATATACTCCTATGGGTGTTTCCTGCGATGTTTATATCAACAATAATTATGAAGGCGTTTATCTTCTTTCAACGAGAGTTGAGGTTGATAAAACCAGAGTGAACATAGATAACCTTGATGATGTCAATGAAGAAATCTGTCAGGAGTTCTATGAGAATAAAGATTTTGATATGGATACCCTTAAAAGAGGCGGCAAATACGGCAAGTATGCAGGTCTTCTTGAGGGCACAATGAAATGGGTTAATATTCCCGTTCCCGCAGATGCTTCAGACACAGCGGAAACCGGCGGATATATTATTGAGATGGAGCTTGCAAACCGTTATGCAGGCGAAATCAGCGGCTTTGTAACAACAAGAAGCCAGCCCTTTACAATGAAATCTCCCGAATATGCTTCCGAAGCACAGATGGGTTATATCAGCAATTATTATCAGAGATTTGAAGATGCTGTTTTTGCAGAAAACGGCAAGAATTCAAACGGTGAAGATTATAAAGACCTTGCAGATTTTGATTCACTTGTTTCATATTATGTTATAAGCGAGTGGGCAGCAAATATGGACAGCGGTCTTACCAGCACATATTTCTTCAAGCCCGCAGGCGATAAGCTTTATGCAGGTCCGCTTTGGGATTATGATATTGCTCTCGGCAATAACGATCTTAACCGCTTCGGTGTTGATTACACCAATCCCAATGAATTTGCAGTAAGCCGCAACAGAATGTATCGTAATACCGTTTTCGGCAAGTATGATGCATATAAGCTTCCCACAATTTATAATCAGCTTTGCCAGAAGCAGGAATTTGTTGATGCTGCAAAGAAGCTTTGGAATGAAAAGGTTAAGGCTGTTGTAGCTCTTGTTAATTCCGAAATTGAGCTTATGGGCAATGTTCTTGTTGATTCGGCAGTTATGAATGCAATCCGATGGAATTCCTACGGCACATCTGAGATTTCGGCAATAGAGGCAAAATATAAGGCAGATACCAAAGCAGTTGTTGATTTCTCGGCAGCAAGAAGTGATTTCCTCACAAAGAATCTCGGAACAATCGTTGAGCAGGATAACGATAACGGCTTCCTTAATGTTTTCCTTTATTCAATCAACAATATCTTTGAAAATATAGTTAAAATTTTCAGCTGATAACAAATGCCGCAGTTTTTGCTGCGGCATTTTATTTAAGGATAAATTATGATCGAAACAAAACTTTTTGAAATGCAGGATTTGCAATACAAAGCTTTTCATTCAAAGCTTATGCCAACCGTAAATCCTGATAGAATAATAGGCGTAAGAGTGCCTCTGCTTCGTAAATTTGCAAAAGAATTTTCAAAAACGGATGAAGCGGAAATCTTTATGAAGAATTTGCCTCATTCATATTATGAGGAGAATAATCTTCACGCATTCCTGATTGAGCAGATTAATGATTATGAAAAAACACTTGAAGAATTAAACATCTTTTTGCCATATATAGATAATTGGGCAACCTGCGATTCATTGACGCCGAAGGTGTTTGCGAAGCATACCGATGAGCTTATTGCCGAAATTGAGCAGTTACTACCCGAAGACCTCCCACATGTGTTTATTTCATCAGTAACAGGTCAAGGCATTATGGCATTGAAAGATATGCTATGGCGGGCTATAACCGACGAAAGTAATCGCATTGAACCAAGTGTAATAACCCACCGACCACTTGATGGACACCACCGAGTGAGAGAAGAAGATGAATTCATTTTTGAAAACGTTCCGGGAGTAGCCGAATGTGATGAAGATGAAGAATGGGACGACAATTGGGACGATGAAATCGAATATGATTGGGACGAGGACACCGAGCCATTTGAATATGACAAATAACCATTTACCTATAATAGAGAAAGCCCTTGCTCCATCGGTGAGGGTTTTCTTTTCTCAAAGAGGCAAAATTATAGACAACGACAATTACTCCTCTTTTAACGCCTGCCATTACACAGGAGATATCCCCTCACACATTGAGCAAAATCGCAAAGCATTGTGCCAACATTTTGGCATAAGCCAAGAGAATCTCATCATTCCTCGGCAAACCCATTCCTCAAACGTTAGCATCATTGAGCACACTCCGACTAACGGAGACCGTCTAACTAATGTAGATGGAATTGTCACGAATGTCCGAGGGGTTTTACTCGCTGTCAATACTGCCGATTGCCTACCTATCCTACTTGCCGATGCCACGGCCGGAGTTATTGCTGCAGTTCATTCGGGGTGGAGAGGAACTGTTAATCGCATTTCCGTTAATGCAATAAATGCCATGAAATCACTTGGTGCAGAAGCTCGCAACATAAAAGTTTTTATAGGTCCCTCAATAAAATCGTGTTGCTTTGAAGTAGGCAATGAAGTTGTTGAACAATTCAATCGTGCGTTTCCACAATACAACGACATTATCATAAGCACCACCCCACGCCCTCATATCAACCTCAGCCAGGCCTGCATTCACTCAATGATTGAGGTTGGCATAGACATTAATAATATTAGTGACAGCGGAATTTGCTCTCACTGCAATTACAAAGACTATTTTTCGGCCCGACGTGTCGGCATCAATTCAGGTCGCACCCTTTCAGGAATCATATTGGAGCATTGATACTCTAAATTGTGGCTTAACGTTGATGATTTAATCAATTTATGCATTAGATCGGTCTCACATATTTGATACATATTTGCCAAAATAGCCTAAAAATCGCATTCAACGGCACAACAGCTATGTTATAAAACATATTTTTCGCTCTGTTTGC
>CALGRR010000035.1 GCA_937880805.1 uncultured Clostridia bacterium | reverse complement strand
AGGGCGCACTTCTATACGGGTGTGTTCCACACCTCGTATGTGCGCTCTGCGAGGCAGACAGACAACAACTCCGAAGTTGTATCTGTCCTTCCGTCACTTTGTTCCGAACAAGGGGCTGCACCCCTTGCGCTGTTTCACAGCTATCCCTGCGTCCTTGCGGGTACAAAACAATTTTTCAAATCATTCCGTCCCCACAAGGCTCAAAACATCACTACACAAAGGAGGTTCTATGGAATACACACCTAACCCCGAGCTTGAAAGACTCAAAGCAGAAAAAGAGAAAAACGAGAAGGAGATCGAACAGATCAACCACAAAATCACTCGACTGGAAAACCGCCAGAAGTATTTCGAGGACGGCGAGCGCAAACGCCGCACTCACCGACTCTGCACCATCGCAGGAACCTTGGAAAGCATTGCACCGGAGATCAAGGAATTGGACATCACCGAGGTGATGGAGCTGTTGGAACACATCTTCCACAAAGAAGAAATACAGAAGTTAGTTCACCGCATGAAGATCAACCATGATTCAAAACTTAGACGAGCAAAGGAGGGATAAGTATCGCTTTATACCATTTCCATGTAGATCAGATCAAACGCAGCGAAGGGCAATCGGTGGTAGCATCCGCTGCCTACCGAGCAGGCGAAAAATTGCACAGCGAGTATTACGGTGAGGACAGCGACTACACCAACAAGGGCGGTGTGATTTGTTCGGAAATCTTACTGCCACCTCATGTACCAAGAGCATATGCAGACCGGGAAACTTTATGGAACGCCGTTGAGAAAGCGGAGAAAGGAAAGAAAGCACAACTTGCCTACAGCTTCGATATTTCCTTTCAAAACGAATTTACCCAGGAAGAAAACATTGCCCTTGCCAGACAATTCCTCACCGATCATTTCGTCAGCCGTGGCATGGTGGTGGACTTCGCCGTGCATGAACCGGAGAAAGAAGAAGGCGGCATCAACAATCCTCACTTCCACTTCTTGTGTCCTATCCGTCCCATCGAGCAAAACGGCAAATGGGGATTGAAGCAACGACGAGAATATGTGCTTGATGAAAACGGCAACCGCATCCCCGATGGCAAAGGCGATTATGTATTCAATGCTGTCCCTACTACAGATTGGGGTTCTGCCGAAACCTTGGAGTTTTGGCGGGAGCAATGGGCGGTAATGTGCAACGCCAAGTTTGAAGAAAAAGGTTTGGACGTTCGTATCGACCACCGCAGTTATGAGCGTCAAGGTATTGAACTGTTGCCCACAGTCCATGAAGGCCCTACCGTCCGAGTTATGGAGAAAAAAGGCATCAACACAGAAAAGGGCGAGCTCAACCGCTGGATCAAAAGAACCAATGCCTTTATCCGTGATCTGCGAAAAAGTCTGGCGGCACTGCTTGAGTCTATCAAAGAGATCAAGGCAGAGCTGGACAAACCGCAATCCGAGCCGGTCATCATTCCGCTGCAAAGATATTTCGATATGCGTAATGCTAAAGCCTATTCCCAGACAGCTAGGGTCAACAATCTGAAAGAACTGAATGCCATGGCAAACTATCTCAAAGCTCATGAGATTTACACTATCGAGGATTTGGAAAGCCGTGTATCCGACTTGAAGAACAGCGTGGATGAAATGAAAGTCACCATGGATAAGGAATTTGCCCGCATGAAAGAAATCCGTAAGGTTCCCGAACACCTCTCTATCCTAAGAGATCTGAAACCGATTGTGGACGGTTTGCAGAAAATCAAGTTCGATAAGGCTAAGGCAAAGTACAAGGCTGAGCATGAAAAGGAATTTAAGCAGTATTACGCCGTGAGACGAAAGCTGTTGGAGGTATGTCCCGACGGAAAATATGACCAGAAACATCTGGATAAGGAATACGCAGCGCTTGAACAGGCTCATGCGGAAACCTATGCCAAGTACAAAGCCATCCGAGAGGAACATCGGCGTATTTGGGAGATTCAGTCCTGCGTAGAAAAAGGATGCCATGCCGAACAGACTCACCAGAAGAAAGATCATCGAAAGCAGGAGGAACGCTGATTCCTTCCTTTCCCTTCGATTTATTTCATTCAAAAATTAGAAAGGACAATTTTTATGAGCGAACAAAAGAAAGCAATAGACATGACGCCGGAGGAGCTAAAGCAATGGCTAAATTTCTTAACCGTACCCGAAGATGATGAGATACCTTGTTACTACTTCTCCGCATCCGACCCATATCTGAAGCACGAGCCTTTATCGGAAGATCAGCCATGCCGCAACATCCGTTTCGATGAAAACGGCAACATCGTGGTCAGAAACATTTCTGCCTACTGGATTCCGGAACTGACCGTGGCCGAAGAAATCAGCGGCACGATCTACACCATAACCGGCAGCTACGAGGGCGAGGACAGCTTCATTCGCAAGTTGGAGCGCATCGCATCAAGAAAGTTTACAAATCAGTTAGGGGGACATCAATGACAGATATTCAGAAATTTGATATAATAGAGACAGCCAATCCTGTACTGACAGTTGCTCCGATTGAGGAGGAAACAGAAATGTTAGGAGCAACAGACAAAATTACCGCCCTTTATTGCAGACTGTCTGTTGAGGATATGAAGGAAGGCAAAAACGGCGAAAAGGCTGACGAGTCGAATTCGATACAGACGCAAAAAATGATCCTGCTGCAATACGCAAAGCAGAATCATTTCCCAAATCCCACATTCTTCGTGGATGACGGATACAGTGGCGTTGACTTCGATAATCGTCCTGGTTTTCAGCAGATGCTTGCAGAAATCAAAACAGGTCGTATTGGCACGATCATCACGAAAGACCTGTCGAGACTTGGACGAAACTCTGCGATGACCAGCCTGTATATCAACATCGTATTCCCGAAAAGCGGTGTTCGATATATCGCCATCAATGATCACTTCGATTCCATCGACATGAACAGCACCGAGTGCGACATGGCGGGTATCAAAAACTGGTTCAACGAGTTTTTCGCCAAAGATACCAGCCGCAAAATCCGTGCTGTGCAGAAAGCAAAGGGTGAACGTGGTGTACCGTTGACCACCAATGTTCCTTATGGCTACATCAAGGATAAAGAAAATCCACAAACTTGGTTGATCGACCCCGAAGCGGCATCCGTTGTGAAACGCATCTTCGATATGTGTATGAATGGACGTGGCCCTTCGCAGATCGCCAATCAGCTAAAGACAGATGGAGTGCTTACCCCTACCGCCTACAAGGACAGTGTTGGCATCAAAAGTCCCAACACAGCGCCCGAAAACCCTTGTGGTTGGAACGCAAGCACAGTAGTTCATATATTGGAGCGCAGGGAGTACACAGGCTGTACGGTCAACTTTAAGACCTACACCAATTCCATTTGGGACAAGAAGCAGAGGGACAATCCCGTTGAAAAGCAGGCGGTCTTTGAGGACACCCACGAAGCCATCATCGAAAAGGACATTTTCGAGAAAGTGCAGATTATCCGCCAACAGCGACAGCGTAAAACCAAGTCGGGATACACAAGTACCTTTTCCGGTTTGGTGTACTGTGCCGACTGTGGTGAGAAGCTGTACTATGGAGCCACCAACAACGGCAAGCGTGAGGGAGCGTTTTTCGATTGTTCGCTTCATTGGAAGCACAAGGACAAGTGCAGAACACACTTTATCCGTGAATCCGTTTTGGAACGAATGATGCTGAAACACATTCAGTTGGTCATGGGGTATATTCTCAGATACCGTCAGCATTTCATCTTCGTGATGGAACAACAGCTCCAGTTAGAGTCGGCAGAAAAGCTGAAGACGAGCCGCAAACAGCTTGAACGCAATGAGCGCCGCATAGCTGAACTGAAAAGGTTGTTCATCAAGATTTATGAGGATAACGCCAAGGGCAATCTGAGTGATGAACGCTATGAGATGATGAGTCAGAACTACGAAGCGGAACAAAAACAGCTTGAAGCAGAGGTTGTCACTTTGCGACAGGAAATTGAAGTACAGGAAAGACAGAACGAAAATATTGAAAGGTTCATCCGAACGGCAGACAAATATGTGGACATCGAGAAAATCGACCCGTGTATGCTGCGAGAGCTGATAAAGGCGATCTATGTGGAAGCACCCGACAAGTCCAGCGGCAAGCGCAGACAGAAGATCCACATCGAATATGACGGCATCGGCTTTATCCCTTTGGAAGAACTTGCGAAAAAGGAAACGGCGTGACCGAAGTCACGCCGTCCCTTGAAAACAGTCGTTTTCAAGCGTTTTTCAAAATAACTGTTTTACGAAGCCCCGCCTAAACGGCGGTTTTCTTGTTTTTTATTTAAGCCTTGAAATATGCTGGCAGGCAACATAAACATTCTGAATTTTCTTTGCCTCGGCACCGTTCGGAGTGAGGGTGATAGGCTGCGTTTCAGACGGTGTTATATAAAGCTTGAATGCTATTGCATCCTGACCAACACGCATATCCTTGATGTTTTTATATTCAAAATCTCTTTTTTCTATTCCGAGATACTGAAAAACAATTTCCTCAAGGTTTGTGCCGGTAAACACCTTTATTACATCATCTTCATCATGCATTTCAATGATTGCTTTGGCTTCTTCAAAGGTGAGGCTTGAGCATTTGAATTCGCCGTCGTTAAGAATTGTCATAATGTTCTGGTTATCAACCAAAAGAAGAGGAACTTGAGAACGTGCCATATTTTTCACCCTTTTCGTAATTTATTAACAGCAGATAATACTTTAGATTATATGTTACTGTTTGTTTTATAATAACCGATATTGCAGGGATTGTCAATACTTTATTAAAAAATATATAAAAGTGCAAAACATTTATGCAATATTTACAAAACGCAGCATAGCAAAAAGGCTGCAAATTACAAAATTTTTCTTTGCTCTTGATTAAAATTCAAGTGTGTTATATAATATTTAAGTTGATTTGTGAAACCGTTTTATATATCGGTTTTAAAAGCTTTAGGGGTGAAAGACTTTGAAGAAAACAGGATTTGACAATGCACTTTATATCAAGCGTCAGTCTGAAGAAATCAATAAACGCATCAACGAATTCGGCGGCAAGCTTTATCTTGAATTCGGCGGCAAGCTTTTTGACGATTATCACGCATCAAGAGTGTTGCCCGGCTTTGCTCCCGACAGTAAGCTGCAGATGCTCAAAAGCATTGCAGAAAACGTTGAGGTTGTTATTGTTATAAGTGCGGGCGATATTGAAAACAACAAAATAAGAAGGGATCTCGGCATATCTTATGATACCGATGTTCTCCGCCTTATCGATGCCTACAGAGGAGCAGGTCTTTATGTGGGCAGTGTTGTTCTCTCTCAATTCAAGGGTCAGCCTGCCGCAAGTGCATTCAAAACAAAGCTTGAACAGCTTGGAGTTAAAGTTTTCATTCATTATCCCATCGAAGGGTATCCCTATAATGTTTCTCATATCGTAAGCGATGCGGGCTTCGGTAAAAACGATTTTATCGAAACAGAAAGACCCCTTGTTGTTATTACCGCACCCGGCCCCGGAAGCGGCAAAATGTCAACCTGCCTTTCACAGCTTTATCACGAAAATCAGAGAGGAAACAAAGCGGGATATGCAAAATTTGAAACCTTCCCCATATGGAATCTTCCGCTTAAACACCCCGTAAACCTCGCTTATGAGGCGGCAACGGCAGACCTTAACGATGTTAATATGATTGACCCGTATCATCTTGAAGCATACGGCAAAACAACGGTTAACTATAACAGAGATGTTGAGGTTTTCCCTGTACTTAATGCAATTTTTGAAAAAATCGAGGGCGTAAGCCCCTATAAATCACCCACGGATATGGGCGTTAATATGGCGGGCTATGCAATCTGCGATGATGAAGTAACCCGTGAAGCCTCAAAAAGAGAGATTGTCCGCCGTTATTTCAACGCAATGTGCGATTTGAGAATGGGCAGAGGCAAGCAGCAGGCGGTTGATAAAATAGTAAGCCTTATGAATCAGGCGGGTATCAGCGTTGAGGACAGAAGCGTTATCAAGGCGGCACTCGACAGAAGCAGCGAAACAGAGGGTCAGCCTGCGGTTGCGATTGAGCTTCCCGACGGAAGAATCGTAACGGGCAAAACCTCAAATCTTCTCGGTGCATCTTCGGCAGCTCTTCTCAATGCCGTTAAGCATCTTGCGGGTCTTCCCGATGACCTTCTTATGATTGCTCCCTCTATTATAGAGCCTATCCAGAAGCTCAAAACGGGAATTCTTAAAAATCATAATCCCAGACTTCATTCCGATGAAACACTCATTGCTCTTTCGATGAGTGCAAACACAAATCCTCTTGCCGAAAAAGCACTTGATGCAATCGGCGGTCTTGAAAACTGCGAAGCACATTCAACCGTTATTCTTTCGCAGGTTGACCAGGATGTTTACAGAAAGCTCGGCATCAATCTCACCTGCGAGCCGAGGTATCAGACGAAGAAGCTTTATCATAAATAATACTATAAACAGAATTAATTCGGAATTCGTAATGAAGGGTCTGCGACGGCAATTACAATCAATCCTCAGTCCTACGGACAGCTCCTTTGCCAAAGGAGCCCAAGAGGTTAGTTACAGTGTTGTTTATATAATCGGTCATAGGCGGAGCCTATCTTTATCTTGCCGAAAGGCAAACTTCACTTTCGGCACAGCCGAATACTTCACGTCGCTTGTGATACTTCTCTCACCGTAAGGTGAACTTAATTGATATAAAATGCTCTGCTGTTACGGCAGAGCATTTTTTGTTACACAAGCTGTTGTGTAGTCCTCAATGCCGCACCCTGAGGTGTTGTATATAATGAGAGTGGTTGTTGAGAAAGGCGGGGTGAAATAATCTTAATAAATTCTTAATGCAACAAAAGGCAAAATTTTCAACCACTTATATAATGAGAGGGCGAAAGAAAAAGTATAAAACAAGGGAGGTAAAAACAAATGAACAAGATTTTTAAACGCCTTACGGCAATTATTCTTTGTGCGGCGATGCTTGTTGCGGTTGCTCCGATGTCGGCTTTTGCGGCAGAAGAAAGAAAAACCGTTGATTCAGGCTTCTGCGGTGTTGACGGCGGCGAAAATCTGACGTGGACTCTTTATGATGACGGCGAGCTTGTTATCAGCGGCGAGGGCGATATGGATTGGTATTATGTTGATTATTACAGCGACAATCCTCTGGGAGAGCATTTTCCGCCGTGGTATGATTATTATAAGAATATAGATGTTATCACCGTTGAAGAGGGTGTTGAGAGCATAGGCAACGATGCTTTTGCGGGCGATAATATCGGCTATTACAAAGTGAATCTTCCGAAGTCGTTGAAATATTATGACAGCCACCCGTTCAGAGTTAATCACCGCAACTGCAAAATCGGGCAATATTGCGTTTTAAACTATGCGGGAACTCAGGAGGAATGGAATGCTGTTGAGCAAAGGCAGTATGCTTATTCGCTGAATGCGGAAAGAACTGCATACACCCGCAGAAGAGTAAACGGAAGTGCTGAAGCTTTTAATGATTTTATTTACAGATACGGCACAAGGCATTATACCGTTACATTCAATTCGCAGGATATGCAGCCTACCGTTAAATTGACCGATATAGGTTTAGACAGAATAGTGCTTAAAGAAATCGGTGAATTTGAGGCAATAAGTCTTTATTATTATAACGCAGGCATAGAGGATGCAAAAATACGCTGGAGTGTAAGCGGAGATTCGGTGTCATATACTCCCCGTGTTGACGAGGCTTCGGGGCTTGAAACAAGCATTGCACTCGTTGCCGAAAAATACGGCGAGCCAGAAATCAAGGCGGAGCTTGTGGGTGCAGACGGCACCGTTCTTGCATCAGACAGCGTAAAAATTAAAGTTTATATTCCAGAAGGAATGAACATAATTGAGAAAACAAAGTATTACGCCGAAAATGCTTTTTTGTATATGGGGGGATACGGGCTTTATTTCAGCTTTGCATTCGGATTGTTTCTTGAAATGGCTCTGATGGCACCTGCTGCGTTAATCAGCTATATAGCAAAAGGAGTAAAAGGATTATTTTAAATAAGGATTTGCGAGTATTTTAACGAAGGTTGAACGAAAATATGCCCGTGAAAATCACGGTTTGTATTATTCCATTCACCCTAGAGTGAAATGACTTGAACTCTATACGGTTTTGAAAGGCATATTTCTGCCACAGCTTCGTTAAAAATCTTTGAAATAGCCTCGTATTCCGTGCAGATTTTTGCCTTGCTGTGACAAAAATCTGCTCTTTCAAAACTGCGAAGCACCGAAAAGGTCGCAGTTTTGATTCAGCGGAGTGTTTCTTTTCTGAAGGCATACTCTCGTATGGCGAAGAAAAAAACGCTTCGATGGGTCGGAAATCCGACCTTTTTCGGCGTATTTAGTTCGAATCATTTCACTCTAAGGAGGATTCAAAATGATAAAAACTTTTAAAAGAATAACAGCTCTTATTCTCAGTATGATAATGCTTATCTCGGTTATTCCGATGTCGGCATTTGCGGCAGAAATAAGAAAAACCGTTGATTCAGGCTTCTGCGGAGTTGACGGCGGCAATAATCTCACCTGGACTTTCTATGATGACGGTGAGCTCGTTATTAGCGGCGAAGGTAAAATGGATTGGTATAATGTGGATTTAGCTCCCCAATATGCAAAGTATCCGCCCTGGTTTCCGTATTACGATAAGATAGATGTTATCACCGTTGAAGAGGGTGTTACAAGCATCGGGCATCACGCTTTTACGGTTGTTCATATTGAGAAAGACGATTATGCGATGTATTACAAAATCAGCCTTCCGAAGAGCCTCGAATACTATGAGGGAAATATGATTGAGGATAATGCAGAAGCGAGAATTCCCGGAAGACACCTTGCTTATTGTTATGCGGGCACAAAATCAGAGTGGTCAAATATCAAAAAACAGATAGTTTCCTTTAAATGGGATGAAAAGGGTAACACACCGAAAAATATAGTTTACAGTTATACCATTCCTGCATATGTTCCCGAAGGCAAATGTGAGGCTCTCTATTATAACGGAGAAGAGCCCGAGGCTTTCTGCGAGATTATTAAATGGAACAAGGACAATATAGATATAGTTGCTCATTACTATTCATCGGAGCGTGAAGCGGAAAAGATAATCTGGTATACCATACTTAACGGAGAAAAGAAAAAAGTCGGTGAGATTTCTGCCGTAAAGTATGAATCGGA
Organism: uncultured Clostridia bacterium; assembly: GCA_937880805.1. Lineage (GTDB taxonomy): Bacteria > Bacillota > Clostridia > Oscillospirales > Acutalibacteraceae > CAG-177. Next base: position 25,480 of record CALGRR010000035.1, on the reverse strand, counting down.
TGACATCAGACTTCCCAGACTTAAAGACGGTGACAGCCTTTATCTTAAAATTGAAATAGTTGATGCCGAGGGCAAGGTTATTGCCGAATCAGAGGATTATCACGTTGCAACCATTCCCGTTGATGACAGAACATTCAAAGAAAAGGTTGAGTACTTTTTTGCAAGTGTAAATTTCACCATCTTTTTCTTTACTTGGTTTTTGATTATTCCTACCGTGCTCGGACCGATAATAACACCTATATCTCTTTTGATTGATTTCATAAGAGGCGAGTTTAAAAAATAAGAAAGGATAAATTTATAATGGATTTGACAACTTTTACAATGGTAATTTATATGTTTGTGATTCTGCCGCTAATGACAATTCCGGCAACTGTTCCAAGTTGGATAATTCAAGCGTTCGAGTCTCTGGCTTCGTTGATATTCTGAAGAAAGCAATTATGTAAACGGAACATAATTATATATTAAATAAGGAGGAAAGTATAATGTTTTTTGGACCTTTTTTACCTGCTGTTCCGATATTGTTTTTACTTGAGTATCTTCCCGAGTCAATAGGTGAGCCGATTCAAGCGGCAATCACAGGAATTATTTATTTGGTTGGTTCGGGCTTTGACGGATTGTTAAGCCTTCTGTTTTGATTTTTTACCGCTGCAGTTTTACTGCGGCGGTTTTGCTTTAATGCTTAAGTATTAATAAAACTGTGGCACCTTCCGTGAGGAAGGTGCCACAAGCCACGGCATTTTTATGCCTTATTCGCCTTTTTCTTCGTTATCTTCTTCAACAGCCTCATTTTCGGGAATCTCTTCCGGAACGGGGTCGTTTTCTTTTTCAACAGCCTCTTCAGCTTCTGCGTTTTCTTCCTCAGCGGTATCTTCCGATATTTCTTCTTCAGATTCACCTTCGGTTAATTCTTCCTCAACAGATGTTTCTTCCTCGTCAAGCTGCATATCAACCTCTGTAATGATGTCGTCATCAGTCAGCACAACGGGTGCTGCGGGGAGTGCATAAACGGGCTGATTCTTTCTTTTCTTTGCAAAGAATATTGCAGCAGCTATAAGCAGAACGATTGTTGCGGCGGTAATGCCGAGACCGAGAATCAACCCGTCCTGCATAAAGGTGATTTCAATTTCGTGCTCGCCTGCGGGCAGATTGAAGCAAAGATATGATTCAACAAGATTGATATAATCCTCTTGTGCAATTTCCTTGCCGTCAATCTTAACTGTCCAGCCCGTATCATAGGGGATTGACGAATAGAAAACACAGTCCTTGGGAGCGTTGATTGTTCCCTTTATTTTTGTTTCTTCAAAAGAAGTAACATTGAGGCTGTTCTGATTAAGAATGTTATATCCCTCTGTGAGAGCAATATCGTTTACATAATAGGGATAGAAATCAATATATCCGTATTCCTCATTCTCAATCTTGATAAGAACGCTGATTTCCTGCTCGGGGGTAACTATGCCCAGATCATATATATAGGCTTCATCGGTATCCTGAGTATAAATTTCGCCGTTTTTGCCTATTTCAATGCTGTCAAATGCCGATGAATTAACATAGAGATAGCAATGCTTTGTTTCGGGAACGGTGAGAATGAAGGTTAATTCACCCGAGCCTTCACCCGATTTTGTGAAATAAATATCGCCCGTATCAAGCCCCGAGGTGATTTCATCCATATTGTAATAATGGATGTTGTCAATCGTCATCATTCCGAAAACATCGGAAATGCCTGTTGAATATTCAAACCAGTCACTCTGAACGGTGAAGGGGTTGTTATAATCTGTATACCATTCGGTGATTTCTTTGTTAACTGCCATACCGATGGGCAGATAATATTTGTTTTCATATGCCGTGAATTTGCCAACACCCATCAGCTCATTGTAATAATCGTTTTCAACGGTAACTTCTTCGCTGTTGTCAACAATATATTTCATTGAGTGCATCATATTGTAAACGGGTGTTTGCAGATAATAGGTGTAGCTGTTTATATAGTTGCCGTAAACACCGAGGTCGCTCTGTGTGTTTGCCATTTTCTCATAAGCCATTGAAGAGAAGGTGGAAACACCGTTATAGCCGAACCACGCAGGGTCCATTCTTGCTCTGTTATAGGTCAGATCCATTCGGTACATATCGCCGCCGTTATGCTCATCAAGCTGTTCCTTGAGCGATACGAATTCATCATAATCTCCAACGAAGTTTGATTTTGCCTGATTCATACTGTATCTGTCGGTATTTGCACAGGCAATTTCACCTATTACACAGCAGAGAAGAAGCACAGCAACTGCTGATTTCTGATATTTTTCGTTCTTCATAAGAGCGAAAACAAGGCAGTAGGTAACAACAAAAATAAGGCTGATAAGAACGGTTATTTCCTCAACATTCTTTGAGCCGATTTCCTGAATCATAATGATTGCAAAAATAACCGCAACGCCCGTTCCGAGAATTTCTTTTCCCGTGAATTCCTTCAGCCTTACAAATGCCTTGTATGCGAGAGTAAGCAGAACGAAGGAATACATAAATGAAAATCTGTAGGGCAAATCGTTGGGGAAATGGAAGCCGTGCCAGATATAATTGAGATAGTTTACGTTGAAGCTGAAATAGATTATTCCGAGCAGAGCAACGCTTGAAATCTTTTCTTTGAGTGGAACGGATTTTGTGAAAAGATAAAGAGGAACAAGAAGCACGGTTGCAATTCCGCAGAAAACATTGGGCAAAACATCTTCGCCGCTGCTTCTTATTGTGGGCTCAACGCTTGCAAGGTGGTTTGCAAGGAAATCAAAAATTGAATAGTATGAATCATATCCCGAGGGGAAGGTGCCCGAGGTTGCCGAGCAGTTTTTGAGAATGAAAACGGTGGGAATAAGTGCGAATGCCGCAAGACCCGCTGCAGCAAAGCTTGCGAATGCAAAGGTGAAGCCGCTTCTTAAGAACAGATTGCCTTTGACCTTATCTTTAAACGCATATTTCTTTTCGCCGTTTTCATCAAAGAAATACGGTGTTCTTTCATCAAGTGCGGAGCCTTCGTGGTTCCCGAAGAAATAAACAAGAAAATAGATTACGGAGAAAATGCAGGTCATATAACCCATATAGTAGTTTGAAAGAAGTGTAAGAGCAAGGAATGCAATATAAACCGAAGGCTTTCTTCTGTTTATAATTCTTTCAATTCCGTAGATAACAAGCGGAAAATATACCATTGCATCAATCCACATAACGTTCCAGTAATATGCAATGAAATATCCGCACATAGCATAAAGAATACCGAAAGCTGAGGTTGTGAAATCGTGTCTTTTATGGGATTTCTTTAAATAATAGGTGAATGCCGCCGCAGAAAGAGCCGCCTTTGCGGTGATCATACCTGCGATTGCTTCGGGCATATTTTCGTGACCGAGAAGCAGCATAATTATTCCCGTGGGGCTTGAAAGATAGTTGAAATAGTTGCCGAGGAACGGACCGCCGAGACCCGTGTTCCACGAATAAATCAGACTTTTGAGGTTGGTTACTCTGTCATAAAGCTCGGCAAAAAGCGGGCCGTACTGATGATAGAGGTCCATTCTCAGTATTGTTGTTTCGCCGAACGGGAAAAGGTCATAGCAATAAAAAACAAGCATCATTATGCCCACCGTGCATCCCGCAGCGAGCCAGCAATAAGAATTGTTTACAAAAAAACGGCGGAAAACAGACTGCTTTTGAAGTCTGCCGTTTTCAACTCTCGTCATAAGAAAATCCTCCGAATATATATTATAACAAACATAATATACCATATTATACCCCTTATTTCAAGTTAACAATCTGTAAATCATTTCTGTGTTCTATTTGCGGACAAGAAGCCATATATTTTATCAAACGGCAAAGGAGAAAAGGATGAATAACACAGAAAGATTTAACCTTGCGGCAGACAGCCTCGGCGAAAGGCTTTGTGCAATTCTTGATAAGCTTAATGAAAGCGAAAAGGCATCAATCAGAGAAATCCGATGCCGCATAAACAGCCCCGTTATAGCAGTAACCTCCGACGGCATAAGATTTTTTTCTTCGTCGGGCAGGCTGCAAAGCTTATATACGGCAACCGCAGTCAGAACCGATAAGCGTGAGATTGAAGAGATATTCAGAAGAATGTGTGCCTATTCCGTTCACAGCTTTAAAGATGCAATCAACAGCGGTTATGTTACCGTAAACGGCGGGCACCGTGCAGGCGTTGCGGGCACGGCGGTTACGGAAAACGGCAGAATAACGGCGGTGAAGGATATATGCTCAATAAACCTGCGTATTGCCCGTGAAATAAAAGGTGCGGCAAACGGAATTTTTGAAAATATCTGCTGCGGCAAGCTTGAATCGTTTATTGTTGCGGGGCCGCCTTCAAGCGGAAAAACAACCGTTTTGAGGGATTTTGTGCGTCAGATTTCAGGCGAGGAACGGGGAATATTTGCAAAGGCTGCCGTTTGCGACGAAAGAGGAGAAATCGGTGCATCGGTAACGGGAATCTGTCAAAACGATTTGGGTCTGAACTGCGATTTACTCACATCTTATCCCAAAGTGCAGGCGGTTGAAATTGCCCTTCGTTCGTTTTCACCCGATGTTATTGTGTGTGATGAAATTGTTACATCGGAAGAGGTAAGGGCGATAGAAGCAGGTGTCAACAGCGGTGTTTCTTTTGCCTTGAGCATACACGCAAGGAGTAAGGATGAGCTGAAATCCAAAAAAATATTCAAAGAGCTGCTTTCCTTCGGTGAGTTCAGAAAAATCTTTTTGCTCTCGGGAAAGGAAGCGGGCAAAATCGAAAAAATCTTTGAAGCGGGTGATTTGATTGCTTAAACTGTTTTCCGCAATTCTTATTATCTGCTCATTTGCCGGTATCGGAGTTTATTTTTCATCGTTTGAAAAACAAAGAGTGAGTGCTCTGAAAAATATTTTAACAATGCTTTCTCTTGCGGAAACGCAGCTTCGTTATCTGAATATTCCTGTTGCACAGCTTATGAAAAACCTGAGCGAAAACCCTGCTGTTTCAGGCTTGAAATTTATAGGCAGATGCAGTGATATGCTTGAAAACGGTGCGGCTTTTTCGCTCGCCTGGAAAAACAGCATTGAAGAAGACTGCAGCCTTGAAAAGCTGCTGCCCGAAACATATGAAAGCCTTGTTATGCTCGGCGGTGAAATAGGCTCAACCGACCTTGAGGGTCAGCTTTCAAGCTGCGGATATTATAAACAGATATTCACGGCGGCTCTTTCAGAGCGTGAAGAAAAATGCAGGCGAAGCTCAAAGCTTTGTCCGCCGTTGGGGCTTTTGCTCGGCATTACTGCGGCAATAATGATTATTTAGGAGCATTTTATGGATATAACGGTTGTTATCAAAATCGCATCGGTCGGTATCATCGTTGCGATTTTAAACTCTATACTTGTTCGCTCGGGAAGAGATGATTATGCACTCATTACAATTCTTGCGGGAATAGTTGCGGTGCTTATGATGCTTATTCCTCAGTTTTCCAATCTTCTTGACAGCGTGAAAAGCATTGTTGATTTTTAGTCTATGGATGTTTTGAAAATCGCTTTGGCGGGAATCGTTTCGGCTCTTATGTATTCGCTTGTTAAGCATATAAAGCCTGAGCTTGCCCCGCTTACGGCTCTCGGTGCAGCCTGCGTTATTCTTGCTGCACTGACCGATAAACTGCTTGATGCAACGGGAAAGCTTGAAGAAATGCTGAGGCTTGCAGGGCTTGAAAAAGAGAATGTGTCGCTTCTGATAAAAGCTTTGGGTATCTGCATCGTAACGCAGTTTGCATCAGATATATGCAGAGAAAATTCAGCCTCCTCCGTTGCAACTGCGGTGGAGCTTGCGGGCAGAATCGGTATGCTTATGCTTTCTCTGCCAATGGTTGAAACAGTTGCAAGAATAGCAATAGGATTGATAAACGGATGAGAAAACTAAAAGGGATTATTATGCTTTCGGTGATTTTAGCCACGCTTTTTCTGTTCAGCATAAAAGCTTGTGCGGTTAATACGGATGATTATTTCAAAAAAGGGATAGAGGCAAGCGGTGCGGGTGAGCTTGCGGATTATCTTGATAAAGAAACACGGGAATATCTTGAAAAAATCGGTTTTGAAGAAACGGAATATGAAAAGATTCTTTCTGCAGACCCTAAGGCTGTGTTTGAACTGATAACTGGTATTCTTAAGGGAAAGCTTAACGAGCCCCTGAAGGGTGCCGTCAAAGCTGTTTCGGTTATAATTCTCGGCAGCGTTTGCGGCTGCTTTGTTCAGCAGGATGAAAAGCAGAAGCAGATTCTTAATATTGTGTGCGGAAGCTTTCTGATAATTTCGGTTTTTTCGTCTGCTTTTGTGTGCATCAAGGCAGGTGCGGGAGCTATCGGTGCTTGTGCAGCCTTTGAAAAAGCGTTGATTCCCGTGCTTGCGGGAATTGTAACTGCAAGCGGCAATCCTGCACTTGCATTTTCCGTTCAGGGCACGGCTTTTGCGGCGGCACAGATTATAGAGTCGCTTTCTGAAAATATTATTCTTCCTCTCACGGGAGCAGTGGGAGCACTCGGTATGATTGGTGCAATGGTGCCATCGGTTAATCTCGGAGCAATAGCGGAGCTTATAAAGAAAACATCAACAACCGTTCTTGCATCTGCGGCAAGTCTTTTTACGGGATTTCTAACAATGAAAAGTGTTGTTGCGGGTGCGGCAGACCGCCTTGCAACAAGGGGAATAAGGCTTGCGGCGGGAACATTTATACCCGTTATCGGCTCAGCTCTGGGTGAAGCATATTCATCAGTTATGGGCAGCCTCAGCCTTGTGAGAAGTGCTGTGGGGGTATATGCAATAGCGGCGTTTGCTTTGATATGCATCCCTGCTGCTGCGGAGCTCTCGCTCTGGTCTTTTTCTATGCGGGCAGCATCAGCTTTCAGCGACCTTCTCGGAGGCGGTATTTGCTCGGATATACTTAAATCTGCGGGCTATATGTTTTCAACGGTAAATATTCTGCTCATTCTCGGAGCAGTTGTTTTTATAATTACGGCGGGAATTTTAATCACAGTAAAGGTGAGCTGAAATGGAAGGATTGAAGCAATGGTTGATTTCACTCATTTTTTCTGCGGCTGCGGGAGCTCTGATAACGGTTATATCTCCTAAGGGCTCAAACGATAAAACAATAAAAACAGTTGTGGGAATATTCATTATATCATCAATTTTTCTTCCTTTAACCAAAATGAATTTATCCGATTTCTCTTTGCCTGCATTTGCAAACGAATTCGAAATTGAGCAGGGCGAAGAGGGAGATTTTGTTATTGAGATGCTTGAGGAAGAACTGTTTGAAACTGTATCAGAAACGGCAGAGGAGTTTAACTGCGAAATAAGCGGCGTTGAAATTGATGCCGGATACGATGAGGATGACTGCATAATTATACAAGAAATTGCTGTATATTATACATCGGGTAAAACTGAAAACATTCAAATGGCGGCAGCGGAAACAGAGAAACGGTTAGGAGTGCCCGTAAGGGTTGGCTGAGATGAATGGAAAAAGCAAAAGATTTTTTTGAAAAATTAATAAACCGTATTTCGGAAAAAACAAAGCTTGGCAAAAAGCTGCTGCTTCCGGTTTTTCTGCTTGCGGCAGGCATTGTGTGCTTGCTTATAAGTGAACTGCCTGCAGTGTCGGAAACTTCTTCCTCAAAAACAACAACCGAAGCTCCGAAAAGCGGAGAACAAGAATATACCGAACAGCTTGAGGAACGCCTGACTTCGTTAATATCAAGGATCGACGGCGTAGGAGCAGTAACGGTTATGGTTACTCTGGAAAGCTCGGTTGAGGATGTTTACCTTCATAATTTTGATTATGGCGAAAATGTTGATTCGGGCGGAAAAAGTAATATTGAGCAAAAGGATGAATATGTTATAGTTGATGACGGTCAGGCAGAAAAAGGCATAGTTGTGAGAGTGAATCAACCGAAAATAAGAGGGGTTGCCGTTGTGTGCGAGGGCGGCGGCTCCGATGTTATAAGAACAAGAGTTACCGAGGCGGTAACGGCTTTGCTCGATATAAGCTCTGCAAGAGTGAGCGTTGCCGAAATGGGATGAAAACAATGTATAAATATACATAAAACAAGGAGAGATTTTTATGATTATCAAAAGAAGACAGCTTTTGCTCGCAACCCTTATTGTGGCTCTGGGTGCGGCGGTTTTTGTGAATTGGTATTACACCAAACCAACCGTTGACGCTTCGGGCAACACGGCGGCAACCGATGCGGTTTCCGATGATGAAAAGCAGGGAGCAAATCTCGGGGATGCCCGCTATGTTATTTCGTCTGATGTAACTCTCGATGACGCTGCGGCACAGGCACAGGCTTCGGAATATTTTGCAAGTGCAAAGCTCCGCAGAAAAACCGCACACGATGAGGCGGCAGAGGCACTCAACGATATAATCAAGGACAGCTCGTCTGATTCAGAGGCGGTAAAGCAGGCAACGGCAGCCTTGAAGGAGCTTTCGGACTGTATGACATTGGAAAGTGATATTGAAAACCTTATCACCGCAAAAATCGGTTGCGAAAACCTTGTTATTCTCAATAACGGCAAAGCTGAAATAATTATTGAAAACGGCTCTCTCGATGATGTTACTGTTGTAAAAATAAAAGAGATTGCAGTTAAACATACCGAATATCCGGTGGATAATATTACAATCATCGAAATGGAATACTGATAAATATTTTTAAATAAAGGTTGTATATTTATAAAAATAATGATATAATATACAAAAATTTTGGTATTATGCATTTCCGGAGGATAAAATGACAAGACGTGAAGAGAGAGAGCAGGCTTTTATTCTGCTTTTTGAAAAGTCATTCAATGAAGAAACAGAGCTTTCCGAGCTCTATGACCTTGCATTGGAAAATGAGGTTGTGTGCGGAAGCGATTTTGTGAAGACTCTTGCTTTCAAGGCTTGGGAAAATGTTGCGGATATTGATGAAACAATAGAAAAATATTCGGTAGGCTGGAAGAAAAACCGAATTTCAAAGGTTGCCCTTGCCGTGCTCAGGCTTGCAGTTTGCGAAATCCGTTATTTTGACGATATTCCCGTTAAAGTATCCATCAACGAAGCTGTTGAGCTTTGCAAGAAGTTTGCATCAAAAGATGACTATTCATTTGTAAACGGCATTCTCGGCTCTGTTTCCAAAGAAGAAAAATAATGCTGACTCTCGGAATAGATACAAGTAATTACACAACCTCGGCGGCGGTTTATAACGGCAAAGAGGTTATTCAGAATAAGCTTCTTCTTCCCGTTAAGGAAGGAGAAAAGGGGCTGCGCCAGAGTGATGCGGTGTTTCATCACACGGTGCGGCTTTATCCCGTTTTTGAGGAGCTTCTTTCAAAGTGCAGCGGAGAGATTTCTGCGGTTGGTGTTTCCGAAAAACCGAGAGATGCAGAGGGCTCATATATGCCGTGCTTTATGGTCGGTGTTAATACCGCACATTGCATTGCAGCTTCGATGAAAAAGCCTGTCTACGGCTTTTCTCATCAGGCGGGTCATATTGCGGCGGCACTTTATTCCGCAAACAGACTTGACCTTATTTCACAAAGATTTATTGCTTTTCACGTTTCGGGAGGCACAACCGAAATGCTTCTTGTTTCGCCCGATAAAGAAAGAGGATTTGCGGTTGAAATAATCGGCGAAACAAAAGACCTCAACTGCGGTCAGGCTGTTGACAGAGCAGGGGTTATGATGGGGCTTGCATTCCCTTGCGGCAAAGAGCTTGAAAAGCTTGCTTTGAATTGCAATGAAACCTATAATCCGAAGATTTGCGTGAAAGAGGGAAACTGCAGCCTTTCGGGTGTTGAAAATCAATGCAGAAAAATGCTTGAAAAAGGCGAACCCAAAGAAAATGTTGCAAGATATTGCCTCGATTTTGCAGGCAAAACAGTTGAGAAAATGACCGAGTATGCAATTTCGGAATACGGCGAGCTTCCGCTTATTTATGCGGGCGGAGTTATGTCAAACAGCATAATCCGAAACAGAATAAAAACAAAATTCAATGCAGAATTTGCCCACCCCGATTTTTCCTGCGATAATGCGGCGGGCGTTGCGGTGCTTGCATATCTGAAAGGGGAGGGCTTGCTTGGGTAACGGAGTAGTTTTAAGCGTAAGTCAGCTCAACAGATATGTTAAATCAATAATTGAGCAGGATTTTAATTTGCAGAATGTTTTTGTGCAGGGCGAAATTTCAAACTTCACAAACCACTATAAAACCGGGCATTACTATATGACAATCAAGGATGAATCTGCCTCAATAAAAGCGGTTATGTTCAAAACCGCCAATTCACGCCTTCGCTTTATGCCCGAAAATTCAATGAAGGTTATAATCAGAGGCAGGGTATCCGTTTTTGAAAGAGACGGTCAGTATCAGCTTTATATTGACGATATGCAGCCCGACGGAACGGGAGCACTCAGCATTGCCTTTGAGCAGCTTAAAAATAAGCTTGCAAAGGAAGGGCTTTTTGATGCAGAAAGAAAAAAGCCGATTCCCGTTTATCCGATGCGGGTGGGCGTTGTAACCTCTCCCACGGGTGCGGCAATAAGAGATATAATCAATGTTATTTCCCGCAGATTCCCTATGACGGAGCTTATTCTCTGCCCCGTTGCGGTTCAGGGTGAATATGCTGCGGGTCAGATAAGCGAGGCGATAGAGCTTTTTAACCGCGAGAAAGCGGCGGATGTGCTCATTGTTGGCAGAGGCGGCGGCTCGGTTGAGGAACTCTGGGCATTCAACGAAGAAAAGGTTGCAAGGGCGGTTGCGGCGAGTGACATTCCCGTTATCTCGGCGGTTGGTCACGAAACTGATTTCACCATCTGCGATTTTGCCGCTGATTTGCGTGCACCAACCCCTTCTGCGGCGGCGGAGCTTGCAGTGCCTGATTGCAGGCAGCAGAAGGAAATGCTGGAGGCGTTTTCAAGAAGAATGCTTTCCGCAATGTCAGATAAACTCGCAACCGAAAAAGCGGTTATCGAATATAAAAAATCCTCTCTTCAGCGATTGAGCCCCCAAAACTATATTGATAGTTTTCGGGTTCGCTGTGACAGAGCATCTATGGCAATGGAATATGCGGTGAATCAGAGAATTGCCGCATTGAATAAGGATTTTTCCGGTCTTTGTGCAAAGCTTGATGCAATGAGTCCGTTAAAAATTCTTGCAAGGGGCTACAGCGTAGCAGTGAAAAACGGCAAGGTAGTTTCCGATACACAAGCCGTAAGCAAAGGCGATAAAATAGATGTTCTTATTAAAAACGGAAAGCTCGAATGTGAAATAATGAGCGTGAAAGGCAACTGAAATGGAAAAGATAAATTATGAAAAGTCTGTTGCAAGACTTGAAGAAATTGTGGACAAGCTTGAAAGCGGAAATCTTTCGCTTGAAGAAATGATGAAGCTTTATGAAGAGGGCACCTCTCTTGCGGCAAAGTGCTCAAAGAAGCTTGATGAAGCGCAGCTTAAAATAACCGAACTTTCCAAAGGAGAGCAGGAATGAGCTTGTTTGAAGAAAGATTAAACTCCTATGTGAGTATGATAAACGAAGCGGCGTCGGAAGCTGTTTCCTGCCGTGCGTTTGAGGAAAGGGAATCCACGGGTCTTGATAAAATGCTCGAAGCTATGAGCTATTCTCTTGAAAACGGCGGCAAACGCATAAGACCCGCACTTACTCTTGAATTCTGCAGAATATGCGGCGGTGATGTGAAAAGTGCTGTTCCGTTCGCTCTTGCAGTTGAAATGATTCACACTTATTCGCTCATTCACGATGACCTTCCGTGTATGGATGATGACGATATGAGAAGAGGAAAGCCGTCAAACCATAAGGTTTTCGGCTATGCAAATGCTCTTCTCGCAGGTGACGGATTGCTCACCCTTGCATTTGAAACTCTGCTTTCAGCTCCCGATCTGAGCTTTGAGCAAAAAGCAAAAGCTGGTCTTGAGCTTGCGAAAGCGGCGGGCTGTGCGGGAATGATTGCGGGTCAGGTTATGGACCTTGCAAACGAAACAAGGCAGGCAGATATAGACTGTGTTGCCGCAACGGATAAGCTTAAAACCGGTGAAATGATAAAGGTTGCTGCGGTGCTCGGCTGCATTGCGGCAAATGCTGATGAAGCAAAAATCAAGGCCGCTGAAACCTATTGCGAAAAAATAGGTCTTGCGTTCCAGATAGTTGATGATATTCTTGATGTAACAAGCAGCGAAGCCGAACTCGGAAAGCCGATAGGAAGCGACAGCGATAACGGAAAATCAACCTATGTTTCGCTTCTCGGTCTTGAAGAATCAAAGGAAATTGCCAGGAAGCTTACCGATGAAGCAAAGGCATCGCTTGAAATATTTGAAAAAGACGGAGAATTTCTTCTTGAGCTTGCAGAAAGTCTTGCAGGCAGAAGAAACTGATTTGATATGGATAATAAATTTGGGGGTGTGAGTATTCTTAAGAGTATCAGGCATCCTTCGGATATAAAAAAACTGAATGAAGAGCAGCTCAAAGAGCTTTGTGCCGAAATAAGAGAAGTGCTTGTTGATACGGTGGCATCAACGGGCGGGCATCTTGCATCAAATCTCGGCACAGTTGAGCTTGCCGTTGCACTCCATAAATCATTCAACTCACCCGAGGATAAGCTGGTCTGGGATGTGGGCCATCAGGCATATGCCCATAAGCTTCTGACGGGCAGATTTGAAACTTTCGGCACCTTACGCACCGAAAACGGAATTTCAGGCTTTGTCCGCCCCGATGAAAGTGAGCACGACAGCTTTTATGAAGGCCACGCGGGTGTTTCTGTTTCGCAGGCGGCGGGCATTGCTGCGGCAAACGCCGTTAAAGGTTCAAAGAATTATGCCGTTGCAATAGTCGGTGACGGCTCATTCGGCAACGGTATGATTTATGAGGCTCTCAATCACGCAGGTTCAACACAGAACAGACTGATTGTTGTTCTTAACGATAACGAAATGTCCATTTCCGAAAATGTGGGCTCAATGGCGAGGTATCTTGCCAAGGTAAGAGCAAAGCCTGAGTATTACCGCTTTAAGGCGGGAACGGAAAAGGCACTCAACAAAATTCCCGTTGTGGGCAAATCCCTTTCAAATCATCTGTTCAAGCTTAAAACAGCACTCAAAAATCTGATTTATTCAAGCTCGTTTTTTGAAAATCTCGGATTTAAATATATAGGTCCCATAGACGGTCATAATATAAGTCAGCTTTGCGAAGCTATGAACAGTGCAAAAATGGTTTCAAGACCCGTAACCATTCATATCAACACCCTTAAAGGCAGGGGATATGATTTTGCGGAGCTTTCACCTGAAAAATTCCACGGCATATCAAAGTTTGATATAAATACAGGCGAGCCCTTGCAGAAGGCAGATTCTTATTCGGCTCATTTCGGTGAGGCAGTTTGCGAATTTGCGGCAAAAGATAAGCGAATCTGTGCGATAACTGCCGCAATGGCACTCAATACGGGTCTTGAGGAGTTTTCAAAGCAATATCCCAAAAGATTCTATGATGTAGGCATCGCCGAGGGTCACGCCGTAACCTTTGCAAGCGGTCTTGCCGCAGGCGGAATGCTTCCCGTTTTTGCGGTTTATTCAACCTTTCTTCAAAGATGTGCCGACCAGCTCATACACGACGGTGCACTTCAAAGAAAAAAATCTGTTATTGCTGTTGACAGGGCGGGATTTGTTGGTGAAGACGGCGAAACCCATCAGGGAATTTTTGATGTTTCATTGCTTCAGGGAATTCCCAATACAACGGTTTATTCTCCCGCAACCTATGCCCAGCTTCGTAAATCGCTCTATAATGCCTTTTATAAGGATGAAAACCTTGTGGTTATCAGATACCCCAGAGGCAGTATGCCCGAAGAGGGAAGGGATGAAGCTGCGAGCGATGCAGATTTTGAAATCTGCACAAATCCCGATGCCGAAATCGCTCTGGTAACCTACGGAAGAATATATTTCAATGCTCTCTCCGCCGTGAAACAGCTCGAAGAGAAAGGCATAAAAGTAAAAATAATCAAGCTCAATAAAATCAAACCTTTATCCGATGCTTTGGTTTCGGAAACGGCAAAAAGCAATAAAGTTTTCTTCTTTGAGGAAGGTATCAAAAGCGGCGGCGTTGGCGAAAAGCTCGGTTCAATGCTGCTTGAAAACGGTTATAAAGGTGAATATATCATAAATGCGGTTAACGATGAATTCGTGCCCCACGCTTCGGTTGCAAGTCTTATGAAAAAATATAATCTTGATGCCGGCGGAATGGCACAGGTTATTGAAAGGAACGGTAATAATGAGTGAAAAGAAAATAAGGCTTGATGTTGCCGTTTTTGAAAGAGGCCTTGCGGAAACCCGTGAAAAAGCAAAAGCAATGATAATGGCGGGCAGCGTTTATCTTAACGGTCAGAAAGCTCTTAAGGGCGGCGTTAATGTTAAGGAAACCGACACTATAGAGGTGCGGGGTGCCGTTAATCCTTATGTGAGCAGAGGCGGTCTTAAGCTTCACAAGGCGGTTGAAAGCTTCGGTCTTGACTTGAAAGACTGCGTTTGTATGGATATAGGCGCTTCAACGGGCGGCTTTACCGACTGTATGCTCATAAACGGTGCAAAAAAGGTTTACGCAATAGATGTTGGCTACGGTCAGCTTGCGTGGAAACTTCGCTGTGACGAAAGAGTAGTAAATCTCGAAAGAACAAATTTCAGATATGTTACGCACGAGCAGGTTGAAGAGGATGTTGATTTTGCGAGCGTTGATGTATCGTTTATTTCATTAAAATTAATTCTGCCCGTAATGAACACTCTGCTTAAAGAAAACGGCAAATCGGTTTGCCTTATCAAGCCGCAGTTCGAGGCGGGCAAAGAGAATATCGGCAAAAAAGGCGTTGTCCGTGATAAAAGCGTTCACGGGGATGTTGTGAAAATGATAACCGATTTTGCCTGCGAAAACGGATTCAATGTTATCGATGTTGATTTTTCACCCATTAAGGGTCCCGAGGGCAACATTGAGTATCTTATGTATATCGAAAAAGCGGAAAAGGGTGAAATGCTCTGGCAGGGCTCTGTTGAAGAGCTTGTTGAGCGTTCTCATTCCTGCCTTGATAAATAAAGGGGAGGGTTGGATTTTGAGAATAGCACTTATGCCGAATTTTACCCGTTCGGAGGCATACGCAGTAACAGAAAGAATTTGCGAGGAGCTGAAAAAATTCGGAGCAGAATTCTGCTTTCCCGATGAACATAAAAATGATTTCAGCTTTGACGGTGCAAGCTTTCTGCCTGCCGATGAGGCTGTGAAAAACAGCGATGCCGTTATTGCGATAGGCGGCGACGGTTCAATAATTCACGCAGCAAAGCAGGCTGTTATGTGGCATAAGCCCATACTCGGAGTTAACGCAGGCAGGCTTGCTTTTATGGCGGGTCTTGAAGATAATGAGCTTGATTTGCTTTCAAGGCTTATTGACGGCGATTATACTCTTGATAAGCGGCTTATGCTTAAAACCGAAATCATTAAAGATAACAAGATTATCAGCACGGATTACTGCATTAACGATTGCTTCATTACCAACGAAGAAAAGCAGCGTATGGCAGAAATTGATGTTTCGCTTGACGGCAGCAAATTCAACAGCTATCTTTGCGACGGTGTGCTCATTTCAACGCCGACGGGCTCAACCGCATATTCGCTCTCGGCAGGCGGGCCGGTTGTTGACCCTGAGCTTGAAAGCATTCTTTTCACTCCGCTTTGCCCGCATTCGCTTGTTGACCGTTCGCTGATTTTTAAGCCTGATGCGGTTGTTACTGTTGAATCATCGGAGGGCAACAGACTTTGCGTTTCATCAGACGGCGGAGCTCCGCAATATATTGAAAACGGCTTCAAGGCTGTTATTTCAAGAGCAGAATTCACGGCGAACTTTATCAGAATAAAATCGGATAATTTTATTGATATTTTATATAAAAAGCTTGCCCAACGCAGATGAAAGGAAGAATAAACGTGAAAAAGAAAAGACATGAAGCGATAATCCGACTCATTGAGCAAAATAATCTTTCCACTCAGACCGACCTTCTCGAAAAGCTTCAGGAGGAGGGCTTCAAAACCACTCAGGCAACAATATCCAGAGATATTAAGGATTTAAGGCTTATTAAAAAGGTTGATGAGCTTGGCAGAAGCTGCTATGCGGTAGACAGCGGCGATTCCGATGAGCTTATCGGCAAATACCGCAGCATTTTCAGCCATTCGGTTGTTTCTGCAGATTATGCAGGCAACACCCTTGTTGTAAAGTGCTATACGGGTATGGCTCAGGCTGCGTGTGCGGCTCTTGATTCAATGCATTGGGAAGGTCTTGTGGGCACTCTTGCGGGTGATGACACCATTTTTGCACTCTGCAGAACACCCGAGCATGCCGAAAAAATGAAGGCGGCAATAAGTGAACTTGTCGGCTAAAGGAAGATAGTTATGTTAAACAGCTTGAAAATTGAAAATATTGCTGTTATCGAAAGCGTGAATGTTGAATTCGGCAAGGGGCTCAACGTTCTCACGGGTGAAACGGGTGCGGGTAAATCCATTGTTATTGATGCAATAAATGCCGTGCTCGGTGAACGCACTTCAAGAGAGCTTATCCGAAGCGGTGCGGAAAATGCAAGAGTTTATGCGGAGTTTACAGATATTTCCGAAGAAACAGAGAAAGCTCTTGATGAGCTCGGTATCGAAAAGATGCAGGATAAAACGCTTGTTATAAGCCGTTCACTCAATAATGCGGGCAGAAATGTGTGCAGGGCAAACGGCTGCCCCGTAACCGTTTCGGCTCTTAAAGAGCTTGCAGCGGGGCTTATAAATATTCACGGTCAGCACGACAGTCAGGCGTTGCTTTCTCCCGAAAAGCATTGCGGTTTTATTGACAGCATTGCCGAAAATGACTCTCTTCGCAAGGAATACAGAAGCGTTTTCAGCCGTCTTATATCAGTGAAAAAGGAGCTCGATGCTCTTTATGACAGCAGGGATGAAAAGGCGGCAAGGCTTGATTATCTAAATTTTCAGATTAACGAGATAACCGATGCAGATATTAAAATTGGAGAAAGAGAAGAGCTGAACAAAGAAAAAACCTTGCTTTCAAACAGCGGCAAGGTTATCAAAGCACTTGAAAAGGCATATGCCGCCCTTAATGATGAAGAGGGGGCGGCTGCGGGTATTGAGCTTTGTGCAGGCGAGCTTGAAGCAGCTTCAAGATATTACGGTGAGGCCGAGGGCGTTGCAAAAACCGTTAGAGGAATTACTTATGAGCTTTCCGAATGCATTTCGGAAATAAGAAATCTTGCCGACAGCTTTGAATATAACCCCGAAAGGCTTTCAGAAATTAACGAAAGACTTGATTTGATTTTCCGTCTTTCACTAAAATACGGTGCGGATGAAGCCGAAATTCTTGAAAAGCTGGATGCCGCAATAAAAGAAAGAGCCGAAATTGAAATTTCGGATGAAAAGATTTCAGAGCTTGAAACAGAGCTTTATGCGTTATCGGATGAAATAAAAAGTCTTGCTTCAAGGCTCACAAAGAGCCGTACGGATGCGGCGGCAGAATTTGAAAAAAGAGTTAAAGCGGAACTTGAATTTCTTGATATGCCGAAGGTTGAATTCATTGTTGACCGCAAGGAAACCGCACTCACCTCAAAGGGTGCGGATGCAATAGAATTTTTAATCAGTGCAAATATCGGTCAGGAGCCGAGACCCATTGCAAAAATAGCTTCGGGCGGTGAATTATCAAGAATAATGCTCGCAATCAAGAATGTGCTTTCCGATAAGGATAATGTGGGCACTCTTATTTTTGATGAGATTGACACGGGCGTAAGCGGCTCTGCGGCAGAAAAAATTGCACTCAAGCTTTATGAGGTTTCGCTCGGCAGGCAGGTAATCTGCGTTACCCATCTTGCCCGAATTGCCGCACAGGCGGATACTCATATGAAAATCTCAAAATCAACAGACGGTGAAAAAACCTTTACGGATATTGAAGTGCTTGATTTTGAAGGCAGGGCGGCGGAAATTGCAAGAATAACCGCAGGCGGCTCGGTAACAACGCTTCAGCTTGAAACAGCAAAAGAAATGTTAAAAAACGCAGGAGGCAGAATAAAATGAAATTCGGCGTTTGTGTAGGCACGGATATTGAAAAAATGAAATATATCAAGGCTCTCGGTTATGATTATGCCGAAAGCCACTGCCAGGAAATCGTAAATAAGAGCAAAGAGCATCTTGATGCAATGAAGTCAACGGGGCTTCCCGTTCTTGCAGCAAACTGCTTTATAGGAATGAGAGTTGTGGGCGAAGAAAGAGATAATGAAAAAATCTCCGAATATCTTGACACTCTTTTTGAAAAAGCATCATATCTCGGGATAGAATATCTTGTTTTCGGTTCATCGGGTGCAAGAAGAATTCCCGAAGGAATGAGCCTTGAAGAAGGCAGAGAGCAGATAGTTGATTTTCTGAAAAACTTTGTTGTGCCCCGTGCAGAAAAATATAGTCTGCCCGTTGCAATAGAGCCTCTGCGACCCGTGGAATGCAACGCAATCAATACTGTTGATGACGGCGTTGAGATTGCAGAAAAGGTAAATTCACCCTATATAAAGGTGCTTGCCGATGTTGCTCATATGTTTTGTCAGAATGAGGATTTTTCAAAAATCCTTACATATAAAGATTGGATTGTTCACGCACACACTTCAAATCCCGACCCTGCTCCCGAATTAAACCGCAAGAGAATTTATCCCAAGGCAGGCGACGGATTCAATCAGTCGGATTTTATCGGACCTCTTAAAAGCATAGGAGTAAAGTATTGCTCAATAGAGGCAGAGGTTATTGATTTTGAAAACGATGCAAGAGAAGCATATGCTGTTCTCAACGCATTGAGGTAATCGGAGGGCTTAATTTGAAACTCAACAAAAATGATGTTGTTCTGTTTTCCGGCGATTCAATAACCGACGGTAACAGAGGCAAGTGTATGGACTGTAACCATATTATGGGTCACGGCTATCAGTATATAGTTGCAGGCAGACTTGCACTTGACAATGCCGAAAATATGCCAAAATTCATAAACAAAGGCTATTCCGGAGAGAATGCTTATGATTTGCTTCAAAAGTGGCAGGAGGACGTTATTGATAATAAGCCAACTGTGCTGAGTATTCTTGTTGGTGCAAATGACGCCGGATACGGTTATTTCCATAATCTTACTCCGGAAGGTGCAAAGGACAGATATGAAACAAATCTTCGTGCTATTCTCGAAAAAACAAGAAATGAGCTTGGCGATATAAAGATTATTCTTTGCGAGCCTTTTTATTTTCCGCTTGATAAATCGGATTATTCATATAAAAACTCGCCTCATCCCGACGGCGTTGAGTCACCCTTCAAGCGACCCGACAGCAATGACTCCGAGGATTCTGTTGCATACCGTGAGGCGGCAACTGTGAAAATCAGAGCAGCAGCGAAAAAGCTTGCCGAGGAATTTGATTGTATTTTTGTTCCGCTTTACGATAAGATTAAAGAAAATGCCGCAAGGTCAAGAATTGAATATTTTGTATGGGACGGCACCCATCCTTCCGTAGCAGGCCATATGATTATAGCAGAAGAATGGCTGAAAGCGGTTAATTTATAAGCTTGACAAAATGTTGTAATATAATGTATATTTTTATAATATTGTAAATTATTCTGAAAGGATGTAAATATTATGCAGATTTATGAAGAACTTGTTGCAAGAGGACTTATTGCACAGGTAACAGACGAGAAAGAAATCAGGGATCTTATCAATAACGGTAAGGCAGTTTTCTACATCGGATTTGACCCCACAGCCGACAGCCTTCACGTTGGTCACTTTATGGCTCTCTGCCTTATGAAAAGACTTCAGATGGCAGGTAACAGACCCATTGCTCTTCTCGGCGGCGGCACGGGTATGATTGGCGACCCCTCGGGCAGAAGCGACCTTCGTCAGGTGCTCACCAAAGAAACAATCGAACACAATGTTGAGTGCTTCAAAAAGCAGATGAGCCGCTTTATCGAATTCGGTGAAGGCAAGGCAATGATGATTAACAATGCCGATTGGCTTCTTGACCTTAACTATGTTGATGTTCTCCGTGAGGTTGGTGCCTGCTTCTCGGTTAATAATATGCTCCGTGCAGAGTGCTATAAGCAAAGAATGGAAAAGGGTCTTTCATTCCTTGAATTCAACTATATGATTATGCAGAGCTATGACTTCTATCATCTCTTCAAGGAATACGGCTGCAATATGCAGTTCGGCGGTGATGACCAGTGGTCAAATATGCTCGGCGGCACAGAGCTTATCCGTAAAAAGCTCGGCAAGGATGCATATGCAATGACAATCACCCTTCTTCTCAATTCCGAAGGCAAGAAGATGGGTAAAACAGCTTCGGGTGCAGTTTGGCTTGACCCAGAAAAGACCTCGCCCTATGAGTTCTATCAGTATTGGCGTAATGTTGCCGATGATGATGTTCTCAAGTGCATCCGTATGCTCACCTTCCTTCCCCTCGAAGAAATTGATGCAATGGATTCCTGGGAGGGCAGCCAGCTCAACACAGCAAAGGAAATTCTTGCATTTGAGCTCACAAAGCTTGTTCACGGCGAAGAAGAAGCTGCAAAGGCTCAGGCTGCCGCAAAAGCAATCTTCAGCGGTGCTGCAGACCTTGACAATATGCCTTCAACAGCTCTTGCCGATGCTGATTTCACAGACGGCTCAATAGATATTCTTGATATTCTTATGAAAGCTGAAATCACAAAATCAAGAGGAGAGGGCAGACGTCTTGTTCAGCAGGGCGGCATCTCCGTTGATGATGCAAAGGTAACAGATTTCACAACGAGCTTCACTCAGGATGCTCTTAAAGAAAAGCCCATTGTTGTTAAAAAAGGTAAGAAGATTTTCCATAAAATAGAGGCATAAAATGGTTTCAAACGAAAACAGATTGGCATTTTTTCTTGATATTGACGGAACTCTTATATATGACAGCTTCAACGTTCCCGAAGAAAACCTTAAAGCTATTGCCGAGGCAAGAGCAAAGGGGCATCTTGTGTTTATAAATACGGGTCGCTCCTGGGGAAATATCCCCGAGGTTTTAAGGGAACAGCTTGAGGTTGACGGCTATATCTGCGGTAACGGTGCAATGATTTTATATAACAATCAGATTTACCGCAGAGAAAAGCTTCCCGTTTCATTGATTAAAAGGCTTGCGGAATATTTTCTCGGATGCCCGGATTATTGGTGTGTGTTTGAGGGATACTACGGTAATTACATTATATCCAACGGACTTCGCAAGCCCAATGATATGCAGAGCGTTGTTAACAGTATGGCAGATGTTGATGCGTTCTGCAAAAAAGACGAAATTCAGCTTTTTGCAATGGGTCCCGTTCCATCGGGCGGATTTGTTGAAATGTTTTCGGATGAGCTTGATTTCTTCCCGATAGGAAGATATGCCGATTGTGTTATGAAGGGTCTGAACAAGGCAAACGGAATAGAAAAGGTTATTGAAATAACCGGAATAAAAAAAGAAAACACCGTTGCTGTGGGCGACAGTGCAAATGACCTTGCAATGCTCAGATATGCCCGGATCGGAGTGGTTATGAAAAACGCTCCGCCCGAGGTGCAGGAGCAGGCAGACTACATAACCGATTTTAATTATGAGTGCGGTGTTGCAAAGGCAATCCGTAAGCTTATTAATGAAAGAGAGGAAGAAAAATGAAAAAATCAACCAGGAAGATTTTAGGTGCAGCTGCAGGTATAGGCGCGGGTGCATTGGCTCTCGGCGAAGTTTTTTATCAGAGCGTACTCAATATTGATTTCAAAAGCAAAACCATTGATAAAACGGGAATTTTTGTTAATGAGGAAGAGGAACGCTTCTTCAGAGAAAACGAAATTTATCAGCACGGCATAAAATGGTTCAAGGAGTTGAATGTTCCCGACACCGTTATCCGTTCAAGACTCGGCAGAAATACCCACGCCAATGTTATTTATTCCGATAAAATAACAGACCGCTGGGCTGTTGTTATCCACGGTTATACGGGCGACCCGTTAAGTATGTCGCACTATGCGTGGAAATACCACGAGATGGGCTATAATGTTCTTATGCCTCATATGCTCGGTCACGCAAATGACCCGTCAAAATACTGCACAATGGGTTATTATGACAGATATATGATTCTTGACTGGATTGAATATATCATCGACCTTAACCCCGACGCAAAAATTCTTATGCACGGCGTTTCAATGGGCAGTGCAACAACAATGCTTGTAACGGGAGAGCCTCTTCCCGAAAATGTTGTTGCGGCAGTTGCAGACTGCGGATACACCTCATGCTGGGATGAATATGAGGTTCAGATTGGCGAAATGTTCAAGCTGCCCACAGTTCCGTTCCTTCCTCTTTTCAACAAAATTTCAAAGCTTCATAAAAACTTTGATTTCAAGGAATGTGCTCCGATCAAGGCGGTTGCAAAATCCAAAACACCAACTCTTTTCATTCACGGCGAGGATGATGAATTTGTGCCTTATAAAATGATGGAGCCTCTTTATAATGCCTGCACGGCAGAAAAAGATATGCTCAGCGTTAAGGGTGCCGTTCACGCAAATTCCGTTTTTGTTGAAAACGAGATTTATTGGGACAAGGTAACATCATTTGTTGAAAAATACTTTAATGAAGAAAAAGCAGGCTTGACTGCATAAAAATCAGCGGTTAAGGAGTCTGAAATCCTTAACCGCTTTTTTGAAAAGGAGAGAGTTTTATGGGAGTTTTTATGCGAATTATCAGTATTATTGTAACCTTTTTTTCGTTGATTGGTTCATTTTTAAATCCCGTTAAAGTTTATAATAATATAGAATCCGAGTTTTCAAACAGCTCAAAGGCTTCTTTTTCGGAGCTTTATTATGAGCTTGATGAAAAATCAAACAATCAGGAAACCTGGCGTCAGGGAATGATTTCGGGTAACGGATTGCAGGGAGTTATTTCAAGCGGATCTCCCTACAGCGATACGCTTATTTATCAGAATATGCATTTTATTATGCCAAACAGAAATGTTCGTTATTGCCCCGATACAACCGATGAACTTGAAACGGTTAAACAGAATATAACAGCAGGCAAGGATATTGTTGATAACGCAAGCTATGACGATGTTTATTCTTTCCATCCCGGTGCATCTCTCCGTATAAAACAAAACAAACACCTGAAAACGGGTTATGCAAGATATACGGATTATGAAACGGCACAGATTGGCGTAAGATATACCGATATTAACGGCACTTGGGAAAGAAAAACCTTTACCTCGCAAGCGGACGGAGTAACAATAACAAAAATCGGCTCATCTTCAACGGGCAGCAAGGTTGATTTAACTCTTTCGGTTGACAATATTTCTGCTTTTGCCAAATACGGTAACGGCAGCGAGGTTGATCTGAAATATAAAAAGATTGTTGGCAATAACTGCGATTATATTGCTTTTGTTGCTCACTATCCCGATTATGAAAACAGCGAGCTTAAAAACGGCGGTTATGCAACTGTTGTTTATGTTGTTAACGAGGGCGGAGAAAAGAAGCTCGAAAACGGTAATCAGGTTAAAGATGAGCAGTATTGTTCCGAAACCAACCCGCAGATAAAAATTGAAAATGCCGATAATGTTTATCTTATAGCAGTCACAGGCAGAACACATAATATGGGTGTTTATTCCGATTTTGCTTCTGCAGAAAGCTATGAATTGGTGAACACACTCTCCGAAGAAGTAAAATCGGTTGCAGAAAAATATACCGAAAACGGTTTGTTCAATTATGACAAGGCATTAAATGCACATACGGATATCTTCACCCCGATGTATAATGCCGTTGAATTTTCTCTGGGAGAAACTGACAGCACAAAGGCAAATGAGCAGCTTATGCTGGAGCAGTATCTCAAAAATAAAATTAATGCAGATCTTGCAGAAAGAACATATTATTCGGGCAGATATGCCTATCTTTGTGCTGCGGGCTATTCAACAACCCGTCTTTACGGAATGTGGATTGGTGAATGGTCACCGAGCTGGGGCAGCAAATACACAATGGATGCAAATGTTAATCTACAAACATCTTCAATGAACACAGGCAACACAGAAATAACATACAAAGGCTACGCTTCCTTTATTCTTCGTCAGGTACCGGATTGGGAAGAAAATGCTCTTGCAACCCACGGATTCAAAGATGCCATTCAGGCTCCCGTACACGCAGACGGCGACAAAGCGGTTATAACAGAAACATGCTATGCTTATCCCTTCCGTTATTGGAATGCCGGCACAAGCTGGATGCTTCAGCCTCTTTATGAAACACTTATGTGTTACGGGGATGTGCAGATTCCCATTAACGGTGAATATGATTTGAACAACCTCAAATCGGTGCTTTCGGTAACAGAAAAAGATCTTACCGATGATGAAATTGCTGCAATGGAAAGCAAGGGTTATCTTGATTTAAGAACGGAAATTCTTCTTCCGTTGCTCACAAAAGCGGCAAATTACTGGGATCAGATGATGACTGCCGAATACTATACAGATGCAAACGGCAAGCTTCATTATGAAGAGGGAAAAACACAGCTTAATGAGGGTGAAAGCTACACGATTTTACCCAGCTATTCTCCTGAAAACAATCCGTCAAACTATCCCAGTCCTTCAACAGCAAACACCGCCATTGATATTTCGGCATGCAGAAGCAATCTTGAAATGCTTATAAGTGTTATGAAGAGCGTTGACGGGAATGCGGATGTATCAAAGTGGGAATACCTTATGAGCAAGCTTCCGAAATATATGTATGATGAAACGGGAGCACTTAAGGAGTGGGCAACAGCCGATTTTGAAGAAAACAATCTTCACCGCCATCTCAGCCATCTTTACTGCGTATGGCCACTCTTTGAAACTCAGGATAATCCCGAGCTGAAAGCTGCCTGCATTCAGGCGATAGCCAACAGAGCAAGTGAAAACGAGGCAAGCCACGCACTTGTTCACAGAGCTCTTATTGCTGCAAGACTCAAGGATTCCGAGAGCGTGAATGATGCACTCGTTAACCTTATGAATCATTATATTTATTATGATTCGCTTATGACAAACCACGATTACGACAGAAGCAGCGGCTATTGCACCGATTTTGCAATAGGCTATCTCGGAATTATCAACGAAAGCTTGCTTTATTCAAATTCAGGTAAAATAGAGATTCTTCCTGCTTTACCGTCAACGGGTTTTGATAGCGGTAAAATAACAGGACTCAAAGCAAGAACAATGGCAACGGTTGATGAAATAAGCTGGAATATTGCCGGGAAAACCGCAAGTGTAACAATAACATCCGATATTGACCAGACTTTAACGGTTTCCTGCGGAATATCAGATAAAACCGAAACAGTAACAATAAAAGCGGGAGAAACCGTAACAGTTAAATTCTGAATATAAAAGGCTGAATCTGTTGTGTGAACAGGTCCAGTAAAAACGGACAATGAAAAAAAGAGCCTCCTATGGTAGAATT
>CALGRR010000034.1 GCA_937880805.1 uncultured Clostridia bacterium | reverse complement strand
CGTCTTTAACCCCTGGTAGAACCAGGGGTTTATTTCCACACCTGAAGGCACCAATCAAAAAGGGAAACACTTTTCGTCAAAGTGCTTCCCTTTTTTGTTTACCACGTTTTGCAGATAATCGCAATCGTGCCGAATGCTGCAAAAGCGAGTATGCTTGCCGCAAGTGCGGTAAAAGCTGATGATGCAAAAAAAGTTACCATCTTTTTATTCCCCTTTGTTTTTGTCTTTCAATATATAAGTGTAGCAAAAGAGGAAAATTGTTGCATCAGAATAAAAATTTTTTATTCTTCCATTTGTTTTCCGAGAAACGATGCGGCAATCTGTGCAAGCTTTGTTTCAGTCTGCGTAGGGCAAGAGCCGTTTTCGTGCATAAGCATAACCAACGCACCCGAAACATCGCCGCCTCCCACTATCGGGAATGCAACTGCGGCGTTTTTGTCAACACCCTCAATGGGCTTAAGTCTTTCGCCGTCAACACAGCAAACGAAATTTTCTCTTCTCTCCATAAGCGATTCAAGGCTCTGACTAACCCTGCGGTCAAGCACCTCTTTTTTTGAAACGCCTGCACACGCAATAACGCCGTCACGGTCTGTAACAACAACGGGAAGCCCCGTGCCTCTGAAAAGAACCTCGGCATACTGCGAGGTGATTGATGATAACTCCCCGATAGGCGAATACTTCTTGAAAATAACCTCCCCGTCCGAATCCGTATAAATCTCCAACGGGTCGCCTTCACATACAACATTGACACCGAAAGCCTTGTCCTTCTGGTGATTAGCCTTCTGGACTATTGTGGCTGATAAGTTACCTTCGATGTCCCAATTAAAATTTATGACAGTACCTCTGTATCCCGCTTCTTCAAGCTGTTCTTTGGTAAGTGTTCCTGCCTTAAGCAGCAAAGCAATATCTGACTTGAGCTGTATTTCAATCGCAGGCTCTTTTCCGTCATAAACATAGATTTTTTCAATAATCAGCGATAAATCGCCTTTATCAAGAGTTTCCTTTGCGAGCAGAGCACGGAATATATCGATTGCTGTTTTTGCGATTCGGTTAACCTCTATGGTTGTGTTTCTGCGTTCAACCGTGAGAGAAATTTGTTTTTCCAATCCCTCGATTTTCTGTAACAGCTCTTCTTCGATTTCTTCGTAAGTTTCTTCAATAATATCACGGTTGGAATCATCGCATTTCATAAGCTCACGGATTTTTTGTTTCTGTGTTGCTTTGAAGTTTTCTCTTGTTTTCGCCAAATCAACCTCTAAATCCGCAATGGTTGATGCAGAAGTGTTCATCATTTGCGGCTCGTCTTTAATCGCTTTTTCAAGCTCAGCTATCATAATATCCGCATTCATCATAACCCGCTCGATATATTTTTTGAGCATAGTGTCAAGCAAATCAATACGGATATGATGTGACGTGCATCCCTTTAAACCTCTTTTATGATAAGTTCCGCAGGTGTAAGCAGGTGCCAAATCAGGACGACTCATTGAAAACATAGGACTTCCGCAGTCTCCGCAGAAAAGAAATCCCGAATAGGTTGTGTCGTATTTCTTAATGCCCCTGTAATTCGATTTTGTTCTTGATTTCAACTGCTGTTGAGCTTTCATAAAAGCCTTAACTTCCACGATTGCTTCGTGGTGATTTTCAAAAACAATGTGTTCTTCATTGTCTAATTTCTTTTCAGGACCGTTAATTTTTGTTCGTGTGTATTTCCGCTGGCGAAGAGTTCCGATATAAAAATCGTTCTGCAAAATTCCGCTGACCGTAGGTATAGCCCATATCGGACTTGCTTTGATTTTAACTTCTTTTTTGCCCTTGCTCTTTGCCGCTTCGGCTTCCTTGCGCTCTTTTTCTATCATACGGGGTGTGGGGATGTTTTGTTCTGTAAGGTAATTTGCAATTTTCTTATACCCCCATCCGTTATTGTAAAGCTCGAATATCTTCCGAACAACCTCGGCGGCCTTTTCGTCAATCTCGAACACCATATTCTTTGTATCAACAAAGTAGTATCCGTAAGGCACGGCACACACCCAGTTTGCACCGTTCTGACGGAGTTCAACAACTCGCTTTACCTTTTTGGAAGCATCGGTAACAGGCATTTCATTAAGCAAAAAGCGAACCTGAATATTATTCCAGTCATCGTATGTCGGGTAGTCAATACTGTCGCCGATTGATATGATTCTGACCCCGGCATCCCTCAAATCTTCAAGCTCAACAAGACCTCTGCTGTTTCGGCGAGAAAAACGAGAGAAATCCTTGATAATCAAAATCTGATAGTGTCCGTTCATCAAGAGAGGTCGCATCTGCTGGTAGCTTTCTCTCTGCTCAAAAGTGTAACCGCTTCGGTCACGGTCCTCATAATAATCAACCTGAGCATCGGGAAAAGTTTGTTTTATATATGCTTTTATTATTTTTCTTTGGTTTTCAATCGACGTATTATCTCTGTCTTTTTCCGTATCAACGGAAATTCGCATATACGCCGCTATTCTTTTTGTGCTCATCCAAATATTACCACCAATGTTATATTAAATATATTTGCTGTTTAACAAACAACATTGTAACATAATGATTTTATTTTTTCAACTGACTTTGAGAAATTAATTTGCTTTCGGATGTTACATGTATGTAGGCAGAATAATTTCTGCCTATACAGAGCCGCACTCACCGTGCATCTCTGTCACGCTCTCTCAAATTCTTTTTTGCGAGAACCATTTTGTTGTGTACGAGAAGCTCCTTTGTGTTTTCAACAAGACTTTCCTTGCCTGAAACAAAAACACAAACCACATAGCCTTTGTTTTTCCATTCTCTGTATTGCGGTCTTAGGGATTCATAGAACTCCTCATTGTTTCGCTCCTCCTGTGATAACCAAAAATAAGCTATCTTTGTTTTGTCGCATACATCCAAAAGCAACTTTTAGCCTCCTTTCTTTACATATTTTTCCTCATACTCAGGTCTGCTATACGATTTAGTAAGCTTTTCTTATCGAACATCTTTGTCCTTATCTTTGTGAATAGTTCGTTTCAGTTTTCTGAAACGTGCCGTACGCTGTTCGTAATCGACTCGTCTTGCCTCGTTAATCATATCGATGATACGTTCATCGCCGAAGATTTTGCGAAGCATACGGAAATCCTGAACTTCGTGTGTGAGCTTTTCATTTTCACTCCGAAGCTCGTTGTTCGCTTTAACATATTTGTCACTGTCAACTACTCGGTAATTAAAACGAGCAGTCATTCCATCGAGTCTTTCCTTCATCTCAAAGCAACGTTTGACTGCTGTCTTTGCAATCGCAAGGAGCTTTTTTATCAGCGGCTCTACGAACTTTGTCTTGTAAGTTTTTGCTGACATCAGCGGTGGCGGCTCGGGCAGTTGGAACTCTTCTTCGTTGTAAAACTGATTTGTGATTTCTTCCATCTCATTTTCAAACTCCATCAGGTTTGAAACTCTTGCCTTGAGTTCATCAACCTTTATGTTCAGCTCTTCGGATTCCTTCGTGAGCTTCTCAACTTCTTCAGCTCGCATCTTCTTTTTATAATCGTAATCGGATAAATGTTTTTCGCTCGTGCCTTTATGTTCCCACTCAATGCCGTACTTTTGCATCACGGCTGCAAGCTCTTTCTTCTCGGCAAGTACCCAAAGACTCCATTCGGATTCGTGCTTTGAGTTGCCGATGAAGCCTTGATTGGCGAGTGCCTGCTTGAGCGAAACTCTTGTATCCATTCCTCGTTTGCTTCCTGTCGTGAACGGAACAAAATCAATGTGAAGGTGCGGCGTTGATTCATCCATGTGAAGATGAGCAGAGAAAACTTTCAGATACGGATTGCGTTCTTGAAACGACTGAAAATATTCGTCGAGTATTCTCTCGGCAAGTTCACCGTTCTCATCTTTCGCACTCATATCTTCCCGGTCACCAATCTGTAAAATGATTTCGTGAAAAGTTTTTTCCTGCTTACCCGTGCGGATTTTCTCATAGTAATTTTCGATTTTTCTGTCGGCACGTTTCTGTTTTGCGTTGTATCTTTTCTGTGCTTCATCGAAAAGCTGATGATACACATCGGTTATTTTTTCATTGCAGTATTCAATGTTTCTGTGAGTTCTTTCGGGGTCTGTGTTCTTCGCATTGAACTTTCTGCTGTTGTGATTGACCGAGCCTTTACCTACCATTGCACTTATCGTTCTTTTAATTTAATCAGCTCCTTTAAAAATAAAAATCTACAAACCTTAAAAACGGTTTTGTTACTTTTGTCAAAAGTAACGCAAAAGCACTTTTGACACACTTTGTATATCAAAAGATGCTGTTGCGCTCTCCGAGGGACACCAAGACGGTACAAATGCACCGTCTTGCGTGACGATGGTGACGACCGTGACGGTCTTTTACACGCCCTCTAAATCATCGTCACCATCGACACGATCGTCACGCAGAAGATGAAAACTCAACTTTCTTCCTGCGTGACTTCGACTGCTGCTGTAAGAAATGTTGTACTCATTCAGCAGTCGTGAAGCGTTGACATTCAGCTTTAATGAGAGCGTATTTGCTTTCAGATCAACGCCGAGAAGTGCAACAAACTCCGATGCACTTCCTTCCCAATCGGGATTGTTGGTTGTGATTATTTCTGCAACCTTTTCAAGAAGCGGGTCAGGTTTTTCTTTCCAAAGTTCCGCTTCCATTTCTTCAAGTTCCCACACCAACTGTTCTTCGTTTCGTATTAAATGAAAAAGCAAATCGGGTTGGTCTCTGCCTGAAACATCGAGCGTTGCTTTGTTGCTTGTGCGTTTTTCTTTTTGAAGAATCAATGCACCGTCTGCCGCACCGAACAATCCGTTGGTGCCTGAAATCATATCGTACTTGTCATCTGCTTTCAGTTTTCGTGTGTGATGAACAACCAAGATGCAAACACCGTGCTTGTCCGAAAGATTTTTAAGACGAGTGATAACCTTGTAATCATTCGCATAGGTGCTGTCGCTTTCTTCCTCACGGATTTTTTGAAGAGTGTCAATCATAACGAGAGTGGTGTCGGGATGCTTATCAAGGAATAACTGTATCTGTTCTTCAAGACCGTTTGTGAGTTTACCTGCCGAAACGGAGAAGTGCAGAAGGTCGGTTGTTTCGGTTCCGAACATACGGTACATTCTTTCCTGAAGTCTGCGGTAAGTATCTTCAAGAGCGAGGTACAAGACCTTTCCTTTTCTTGTCGGCAAGTCCCAAAGCGGTGTGCCTGTGCTCACGTGATAGGCAAGCTGAGTAACGAAAAAACTTTTACCAATCTTTGGTGAGCCTGCAAAAAGATATGTTCCCGGATAAAGCAAATCCTTGATGACCGCTGCATTTGTGCAGTAAATATTTTCAAAAAGTTCCTGCATTGTTATCGTGTCAAGCGGTGCGATTTTATTTTTGTCTGCCATCGGTTTCCTCCTTTCTTTTAAAATTGTTTTTCTTTTCGGCGAGTATTAAATCATAAGCATCAACTCCTTAATTTTTAATGAAGAGAAAAATACCCTTCATTATGTTTGCACTGGGAGAGGGCAAATTGGGGTGATTTTTCGGAAAGAAATTTTCAAAAAGTATTTTTATGACGGCAAAAGTGCCGTCATTAGTTCAAAATCATTCTTTACTCTCCGCAAGTTGACGGCAGAAATGCCGTCATAAATTTTTTCAGACAATAAAAAATACCCCCCCGAAAATCGGGAAGGCTAAAAAGTTGTGTTTTATCAAGGCCCTATGTTTTTATCTGATTCTTATCGGTCTAAACCGTGCAAAACTATCTTTTGTTGAATGGATTTTGTTTTTATGATAGTTGGTGCGTTTAGAAAAACCGAAACGAAAAAGTGAAAACTTTTACGGTTTACACTATGTTTAGAGCATTTATAGAAATATGCTTATAAATGAAAAAGGGCGGCAGAAAAATCTGCCACCTATAAGCATATTATTAAATTAGTTGTTCAAACAACTTACAATGTTCAATATTTCTTCAACTGCGTTCTGATCTTCTATAGCAGGCAATTCGTTCGTGTTAAAACTACCAACCAAAGGATAAATCTTTGTAACATTGATATGCTTAAGAATTGTGCAGGCGGTTTTGTATGCATCTTCAGGATTGCCATCACCGCCGCCAACAAGAATTACTGCACCTTTCTTTAGTTTGATTATTGGTGTTTGGTTGCGGAAATGCTTTGCTACAAAATATGTTTGAAATCTGCTGCATATATCAAGCAGTTTTCCTGTTGGTTGTGAAAAATAGATAGGTGAAGCAATTACAACGTTATCACAGTCAACGATATAATCGTATATTTCAGTCATTTCATCATTGATTGAACAACCATTGTTGCTCCAACAATAACGGCAATCAACACAAGCAGATATGTCTGAATAATAAGCAGCCACTATCTTGTATTCACCATTCAGCTGTTCGGTCAGTTTGTTGATTAGACTGACAGTATCTCCGTTTTTACGTGGAGAGCCGTTCAGAATAAGTGTTTTCATATAATCACCATTTTACAATATCTTCTTTATAAATCCGTAACTCTTTTTGAAATAGCCTTGTGATTCGTAAAATGCATGGGCATCTTCTCTCGGCAAACCACTGTTGAGAAGAATAACTTTAGTATTATTTTCTTTTGCCCATTGCTCTGCAGTTTTGAGCAATGCGGTGCCGATACCTTTTCTGCGATATTCCTTTGAAACTGCGAGAGCGATTATCTTCATACCTTCGTTTTCAAGTTCAAACGCAAGATAATTGACACAACCTATGTAACCGACAACTTTGCCACCGTCGCAGGCAACAAAAATCTGATAATTGCCCCGTTTCATCATTTCGTTAATACGGTTATTCAGATTTTTAAGTTTACAGTTATAGCCTAAATCATTTTCGAGAATATCTCGTATTGCAGAAATACCCCTGCTTTCATATTTTCTGTAAATCATAATCAAGCCTCATATATCATTTCAATAACATTCAAATCTTTTTTTCTGAATCTGCGATTTTCTTTAAATCCAACCGATTTATAACATCTGATTGCTCTTTCGTTTTCTTCACGGACACGAAGGAGTATTTTATTTGTGTACATATACTGTAAATCGGTTTTAATTATTTGTTCGATTGCGGCTTTACCGATACCTTTATTTCTATAAAATTCATCAGCTATGAAAATACCGAGAACAGCAAAATCATCGTTGGCATTCTTCTCAAGCCAAATTGCACCGATATATTTGTCGTCTGCCTTTATATGATACCAACGCAAAACTTCCGTGTTTTCAGACGGATATATTCTTGATTGATATTGTTTTAAATCGGTTTCAAATGCTTTTTCATATTCGCTGTAATGCGACATATTTTCATTACATACTTGTTCGAGTTCAAACATATCTACACCTCAAAAATCAAAGCTTCCTCGCTTTAATTACGATTGACAACGGAAAATGTTTAGCTTTAAAATCGGCATAGTAACCTGAACTGAAGTCTGCTGATTTTTCAAGAACAGTTTCGCTTGTTTCTTCAATCACTCTTTCAACAGCAAAGCCTGCATCGGCAAGGGTGTTGATATACGTTGAAAGTTTACGGTTTTGCAGAGTAAGAGGGTTGCCGTATTTCTCAAATGTATAATAGTCTTCTTCAAGATAGTTGCCGCTGAAAATTATGCGTTCTTCGGTTGCAATCGTTCTGTTGCCACCCGAAATTGCAACACTTTCCAAATCCACACAATGCAGAAGCGGATGATCCCAAGAGAAGATATATGTGCCGCCTTGTTTCAGATATGATGCAGCGTTCTTTATTGTTTTCTCAAGGTCAGCAGTCCAACCGATTGCATAGATTGAATACACAACATCAAAATAATTTTGCGGAATGTTTGTGTTATCTTCCATAGGCTGGTGAAAGAGTGTGCAGTGATGTCCGCTTTCTCCCAGTAACCTCTTTGCGGCTTTAAGCTGTTCTTCGGATATATCAAGACCGAAAAGTTCTTTTGCACCGTGTTCAGCACACCATTTGAGCGAGTGACCGCTTCCGCAACCCATTTCAAAAACAGCTTTACCGTTAAGGTCAGGGAAAAGGTGCAGTTCATCCTCTGTCGGAATTGAACAACCAAGTATAGGTAAAGCAGTAACACCGAAGAAATCTTCAGCCAATGCATTCCAACTGTTTTCATTTTGTTTCAATATATGTTTATCCATAATTATATCCTCACTCAATATACTCACGCACAAATCTTTCGAATTGCCATTCGGGACCGTCATATAAAACCTGAAGCAATATTTCCTGTAACTGAGGTTTAGTTAATTTCTTTACATATTTTTGAATCATATCGTCAAGTTCTTCGTATCGCTTTTCTTCTTCCTCATAATAAGCTTCTAATTCTGATATATATTGATTTGCTTCTTCGGGGAATACTGCAAAGAAAACCGCAACCTTATGTTTGCAAACTCTTTTACCATTTGCAAATGGACAATCGCAAGTTGATGTTTTCGGCTTTGCAATATTAATGTGAACCTTATACGGTTTATCTTCCGAACCCTTAACAAATCCCTCGAATTCATTATCGTTAATTTGAGTGTGTACCAAAACTTTGTTTTGCGTGTAATATTCATATCCACGGTAAACGGATTGACCGCTTGCAACTGTAAGAATACTCATTGTTTTATCTCCTCGACTGAAAATAGATTAAAGCGAAAACAAATCAACATATTTTATTAAAATACATTCGTCATTTTGAAAGGTAAATTCAACAATCCAAGGCATAACGGTGCGTATTTTCTCAAAATCTTCATATCCGAATGATTTATCATAATAGTTGATTATTGTACTCAAAGCTGTGCCGTGACTTCCGATTGCAATATTTTTGCCTTTGTATTTTTCAAGGACACTATTTAATGCGGAAATATTCCTGCTTTGAACTTCATTCAAACTTTCGCCGTCAGACAATTTATAATCAAAATCTTTCCATTGAGCTTTGCTGAAAGCCGTAAAATCCTCAATCCAGATGCTATCCACCTTGCGTTCTCTGAAAGCATCAATTATTTCTATGTTCAAACCCTTATTGTCGGCAAAGTGTGCAACAGTATCAACCGCTCTTTTATAAGGACTTGATAAAACAGCATCAATATTTTTATCCGAAAGAAACTGCGTAACAAGTTCTCTATCAATCATTCCTTTGGCGGACAGTTCTCTTGACATATCATCACGGTTATTATAATTCGGTTCAGCGTGTCTGACGAAATAAACTTTTGTCATTGTTAAAACTCCAATATAGCAACTAATATTCGACAAAATATGCGTTTTCGCAGAAAATCGATACATTTTTGCAATGTGGATTGATTTGCTCGTTGCTTATATTATAATTAAACGCACATAAATGTCTGTTTTCAATAGTTGTTAATATATTTTCCTCAAAATTTAAAAAAGCATCCCAAAAACAGAGATGCTTACAATTCACAGAAAATAAAATACATCATTTGCGAACAGACAAAATGGCTCTCCAATTTATTGTGTTCATCATCATTGTCATCTTGTCCACCTGCTTTTCTATAGCACTTATTGTAGCAATATATGGGTAATTTGTCAACTAAACAGATTTTACTCAACACAGGGAAGCACAAACTTGTTCTCGGCACTTTTGGTGGTTGTTTATATCTTGAAAACAAATAAAGCAATCATATAACATAGCTTGTGAGGTGTATAAATTATGAATGTAACTACTTCGGGAAAATATGTATTTAATAACAAAAGCTTTTCTCAAATGCCAAGTGTAGCGAGTCTCGCTCGTGATGTTAGAAATCATTTAGGAGTAGGTATGGCAGAAAAAGAATGGCAAGATAACCCAATCTTGCTAGCAAAAAATTTCTTCATATTGGTGCATATCATAGGTTTTTGGAAGAAGATACGTTAATCTTATTGGGCAGAACCGGTACTGGAAAAACTTCAATACTGAAAAGTATTGAATACAATGTAAATAACAACGAATGTGACTTATACACAAATGTAATTTTGGATGATTTTACAGATCTGTTTAATGTTTTACTAAATCAGTCAATAAATGAATCTGAAACGATAACTATGAATCAAATGGAAACCATTATCGATACAACAGTAATCACAATGGTTATGTTGCATATCGTAAATCAATATTCCGATTCAAAAAATTTAAAAAAAGTTAAAAACTATCTGATTGCAAAAAAATTATATTCTGAAAATAAAGCAAAAAGTTTTTTAAAGAATGTTTTATTCTCTTTTAGAACAACTTCTGCGGGGAAAGTTTCTGAAGTATATAATTCAGTTGCTGATATTTACAGTTTCATAAAAAATGAACTTACTACCGAATATTCCGAGGCTAAAGAAGAATTAATTTCCTTTTTAAGCGACAAAAAAGTTTTAGTAATGTTTGACTCACTTAATAACTATAATGTCTGCAAAAAAGACGAAATTTTAGCTATAAAAGCATTAATTTCTACTTGTTTTAATTACTACATAAACAACTCAACAAATCATATTTATCTAAAAATAGCGCTTCCTTCTGAAGTGCATACTAGAATTTTAGACAGTCTTCCCGGCAAGCAACAGGGCAATACTGTACTGATTCAATGGAAATACAAAGATTTAATTAGTTTTGTTGCTTTACGTTTTTTATATTGGGCCAAAGACAAAAAAACAAAAGAATTAAACTTGAATTTGAGTTTCACAGACGAATATAATTTTGAAGATTTACTACTTGATAATGACTATTCTTATGATAATTCAAAACAACTTCTAAAAAATTTCCTTCCAGATACCTGTCCTACATGTTTTATCTTCGAATTTGATACAGTTTCGTATTGTATGAGACATACATTAAAAAAACCACGTGAAGTATTAATGCTATTTAACGCTTTAATAGAAGAAATTATTGCGCAAAAAAACATTCAATTTTTTATGGATAATCCTTGCGAAATTAAGAATACTATTCATTCGACACAAGAATTAATGGTTAAATCTGCTTTAAGTATGTATGAAACATCCTACGAAGCAATCAACGAAGCATGTTTTATTGTTCTTAACTCATCTAAATTTGTTTTTACATTAAATGACATAAAAAACAAATTAAAAGAAGCAGAACAACAAATAAAAAGTGGATATGATAAAGATGATATTTTACGCGTTTTGTTTGAAAGTGGACTAGTTGGCGTCGTTAACGAAGTAAGACACATTAGCAATCCTCCTCAAGTATTCAAATCAGAGAATCCTTTTGACTTTATCATTGCGAATTTTGAATATCAAATAAAAGGAAAAATTACACCGACATTAAACGATCAGTATGTAATACATCCAATGTGCTATGAATACTTTAGATGTTTTGTTGATAATTGTTCCATGGTATATCCAGACAGATTTGCAGATGAAGAAGACATTATTAATTCAATTCTTAAAAAGTAATCACCCAATAAATTATCCCGTTGTTTCATTCGAAGCAACGGGATTTTGTACGCCTATTATCCAAAAACAAATTATATTTCACTTTGGACATTAATCAGCCAACCAATCTGCTATATCGACAATTTTTATACCCTCATACTGATATTCATCGTGTCGTGTACGAGCAATAACCATCTTAGGATAAGCATCATTGATTTTTAGAAGTGGCGAAACTTCTCTTTCGAAAGTTTTTTCATCGCTAATATTATCTGAAACCTGAATATAAATTTTCTCGTTGCGTTTGATAGCTACGAAATCAATCTCTTTTTTGTAAAGAACACCTACATAGACTTCATAACCTCTACGGAGAAGCTCCATTGCAACGATGTTTTCAAGAATTCTGCCATAATCCATATTCTTTGTGCCGAGCTTTGCGTAACGGAAAGTGTGGTCGCTCAGATAATATTTATCATTGGATGCAAGATATTTCTTGCCTTTGATGTCGTATCTGCGTACTTTGTAAAAAGCAAATGCATTGCAGAGATACTGCATATATGAGCCTACCGTTGTGTGGTGTATCTTTTCCATTGCAACACTCAATGTGCTTGTGATATTTCTTGCAGAGGACAGATTTGAAATATTATCCATAAGGAAGTCAACTATTCTGTCCATCAGTTGAGTGTTTCGGATTTTATATTTTTTGCGAATATCACGGACAATCAAAGTATCAAAAACCTCGGCAATGTAGTCATACTTCGCCTCTTGGTCTTTATAAAGATATGAGCCTGCCATACCGCCTTCAAGCATAAATTTATCGAATGCGTTGTATTTGTCGGTATAGCGAAAATATTGCAAATACTCTTTGAATGAGAACGGATAAACCTTGATTTCAAAGGTTCTGCCTGTGAAAAGAGTTGCAAGGTCAGAACTCAGAAGAAATGCATTTGAACCCGTGATATAAATATCGTATTTTTCGGTTGCATGCAGACCGTTTATGGCTTTTTCAAAATCGTTGCACATCTGAACTTCATCAATAAAAACGAAATTTTCCTTGCCTTTGACATACTGCGAATTGATGTAGTCATACAACGGGCGGTATTCAAGCAGATGCTCATATTCCGGCAGATTGAAATTGATGTGAATTATATTGTTATCAGGGATATTTGCTTCAATATATTCTTTGAAAGCATCAAGCAGCTTTGACTTGCCGCAACGGCGTACACCGGTAATAACCTTAATATCGGGCGTGCCGATAACATTAATCATCTTATCTAAATACTGTTTTCTTTCAATCAGTTTCATAGATTTTCACCTCTGACTGTATTATAACACGTAAATTATCCAAAATCAACACAAATTCATTTTTGGCTAATAGATATCGATTTAAACAAATGATATTTCTTCAACGTTTCCATCTTGTTTACGAATATTCAAATATTTTCACGGTTTTGCTTGACAAATGTTAACGTTTGTGCTATTTTATACTTGTAGCTACGGCAATACTGTTAATAACCGTTAATGTAAGGGGCAAAAATCATGTTTATTGAAGAAAGACATCAGGAAATTCTCAGAATCTTATCAGAAAAAGGCAGAATATCAAACTCTGAAATTCAGGAAACATTTCAAATCAGCTATGACTCGGCAAAAAGAGATTTAAGACTTCTTGAAGAACAGGGACTTTTGAAAAGAACTCACGGCGGTGCTATTCCTGCAAGACAAATTGGCGGAAATGTAATTAAAAATCTTTCACCCGATGAGCGTGTTGTTGAAGTTAAGGAAAACTATCTTGCGATAGCAAAAGAAGCTGTTAAAGCCATTGAAGAAAATGATGTTGTTTATATCACCAACGCAAGTGTTGGCTATCTTATGGCACAAAACATCGGCGCAGTAAATTGTACTGTTGTTACAAATTCAATTGCAATTGCCGAAGAACTTCGTAAAATGGAAAACATAACAGTTATTCTTGCTGGCGGTGAAATGCAGGCAAACGGTTGTTTCTACGATAGCTTTGCATTGTCAGTAATCAACAGACTTCGTTTTGATAAATGCTTTATTACGTCTGCTTGCGTTTCGGCAAAGTTCGGTCTTTCCATTCAGAAATCAAGAAGCGTTGAGTTGACTAATGCAATCATAAACAACTCAAAAACAGTTTTTGGTTTATATCCCGTTGAAAAAATCGGATTTGATTCTGTAATCAGCATTTGCCCTGCAAACAAGCTGAATTACATTATTACTGACTGTGATTCTTCTGAAGATGATTTAATGCAGTTTGAAGAACTCGGAGTTAAAATCAAAATAGCTGAATAAAATATCGCATAGAAA
Organism: uncultured Clostridia bacterium; assembly: GCA_937880805.1. Lineage (GTDB taxonomy): Bacteria > Bacillota > Clostridia > Oscillospirales > Acutalibacteraceae > CAG-177. The sequence goes on along the minus strand of CALGRR010000034.1, from coordinate 21,746 downwards.
AAGCCATATAAGTTGATTTTGTGTCAACCTATATGGCTTCTAATATTTATCTGCGCTTTTCTGAAACAAATCTTTCAATATATCCGATTTGGGTCGGCATTATGTTTTTTGGAAGATTATCTAAATCAAAGAATTTCAACTCAGTACTTTCGCTGTCTGATTTTAAATCACCGAAAAATTCGTTGATTTCATAAACAACGTCCGTGTAGTAAACTTCATCCTTGTTGGGATAAACCATATGAACGTTTGCTTTTATATCAAATAACTTCGGATTTGCAATATCGAGATTCGTTTCTTCTTTGATTTCTCTTTTAAGCGTATCTTCCAAAGATTCGCCAAGCTCAATGGCACCGCCGGGAGTACACCACTCACCTGTATCTGTTCTTTTTTCAAGAAGCAAGCCTTTTTCTTCATTATAAAGAATACCCATTGCTGCAACTGCCATAATTGGTGCGTGACCTACAAATTTTCTCATTTCGCTGATGTAACTCATACAATTTCTCCTTTCGGAATTTATATGGAAACATCATTATATTCTTTATTTATGAACTTTTCAATCACAATGAAATTATCGTTCTCCAAATTTTAAGAATGCTTTTTTGAAGGCACCAATTTTGCGTGAAGATGTATAAACCGGATATTCTAAGCCTCTGTATTTTACCTTTACCCACTCTCTTGTAACCTCATCAACATAATTGAGATTAACGATAAAACTATGGTGCGGCTGAGCAAAGGTTTTAAGGTCAAGAATAGCCTTCCAATGTTCAAGTCGATAGTTGGTTTCAATTTTTCTGTCAGTCAGATATAGCACAGATTTTCTGTCTTCAATTGCTATGTAAAGAATTTCGTGAGGATAAATTCTGCAAACATCTTTATTGCTTGTTTGCACGATAATTCCGGAGTTACAACAATACTTTTTGCAAGCGTTTTCTTCACCGCTGAAATCAACACAAAATCTGTCACAACCACAACAATCGAGCAGAATATATGCAATATCATTTTGCTCCATAAATTCAATCAGTTTAGCTTTGGTTGCTTCCTTTTCTGCCGCATTGCATACTAATGAATCCATAAAAATACCTTCCTCATTCATAATACAGAAATGAACTTCTATATATAAATGACGAAAATCGCAAAATGTTACGGAAAAATTTTTACTTTTTCAGACTTCCTCTGTTTTCGACAAATATCGAGTTCTGTAATTGTGCAGAATTATAATATAAACAATACATGATAAAATCTGAATAGACAAAGAAAATGAAAAAGCCGTAAAGAAGTTGCTTTTGACAACAACCCACGGCTTAAAGACTTGCGTAATATTTTCGATTAGTTGAACCTTAATATACTTAATTTTGAATATTCACAGATTCAGAAAAACAAATGTTTCTAAAGACTATTAAGCCTCATCCTGATTATTTGAGTTGTAATTTTGAATGAAATCTTTTATCTTTTCATCATTGACATTTTTACTGTTAGATAAATAGTTGCTAAATAACTTGCGATACAATACATCATAATTAGAAATAAATCTATTAGTCTTTATTAATTCATTTCTGAAAATTTCATATGAATCAATATCATTTAACAATTTCCAAATATTCACGCAAAAATCCACTTCTTTGTGATACTTCTTGTTGTTAATATGAATACCTCTGTTAAAAATATAATCAAAAATAGCATTTGTATTTTGGTGAATACAATCTATAAAGCATATTAGCAATAAAACAAAGTACTCATTTGAAACACTTGCTTTGTTTATAAAATCAAATAGCATTATTGGGTTGGAATATGTGTAAAAATCATCATTAGGTTCAAAGCGATAGTTTAATAACTCACTAATATTGCTATCGTTTACAGATAGAGCTAAAGAAATTACAGAAATATATATTTGCGGATATGATATAGTAAGTTCAATTCCTTCGCTTAAAAAATATTTCAGCTCATTAATATATAAATCAAGACTTGTTTTATCTAATCTATCATCTCGAATAAAAGAAAACAGTTTTTCTATATGATATATATATCCTTTTGGATCGTGAGAAACAACTTGTCGTCTAAAATCATTATTTAAATATAACAGTGAATCCATAACCATAATAAGATCTCCGTTGCGTTCATTTTCCCAAAAAAGGTTGCTCAATGCGCTGGAATCATATTGCACCCTTTGAGCCATGATACGGCCTCTATGGCTCAAGTTTCGATGCAGTCTTTCAACATATTTAGGATTTAAAATTATGAACTCGTTGTACTTGTTATGATATTTTGGTTGCAACATATTGTGGTTATACAAATCGGATATCAAAGAAAAAACATCAGTTTTGCTAGGAGAACGAGAATGCTTTTTGTTTTTCTCAAACAACATTTCAAACAAACTTTCAATTACATAATTGTGTTGTTTGGGATCATTATTTTGAATTACTATTTCTACAATTAATCTTGCCAATTCATCATAATTCGAGTCACCAATCCACTTCTTTAATAAATGTACTAACTCTTTATTTTCTAATACTTTAGAAAAATAAAAAGCTAAAAAGTATTCATAAAAAGTTTTGTGAGAAAAATCTAAAGTTTCTTCATCTACTTCCTTTATCAATTCAGTTCGTTCAACAAGGTATGCTGAATACTCTTTAACAGACATTATCCAATTTATCTCATCCGAAACGTCAATAGAGCTCATAACAGCATTGTTCAATTCATCATAGCTAAATTTATATCCTACATTGCTGTTTATTCGTTCAAATTTGTAATGTGCTATTTTGGGAACGGTTAAATTCATGGCTAAAATACTTTTTGCCTTTTCACTTAAAACAATAGCAGCTTTCCGATTCTCACGTTCTGTCAAAAAAGTTTCAATACATTTTTGATAAAATTCTATTCGTTTGGTTGGGAGATTTTTTTCCACATCAAAAATTACCAATGCTAAGATTAATATAATTGGGTTGCGTATAAGATTTTCACATCTTGCTCTTTCCGTTTCCACTTTAAATTTTTCCCAAAACTCATCAAAATTATCTAATTCTTCATAATAAGAAAAGTACCAATTTCGACTATAGTCTTTTATTTGAGTAGAGTTAAATTGATTGATTCTAATATGCAGAAAAGTTTCATTAAATCTATTTCTCAAGTAACCTACTTCTCTTGTAGAAATAACAAATCTATTCAGATAATATATCGTGGAGAAATTAGCAATCTCATCTCTAACTTTGTTGCGTATCGCTTGCGTAGGAATTTCATCTAAAGCATCTAAAATAACTAAACATTTTCCATTGTTTAAATTACTTGCTACAATAGACTGAAGATCTTCAAAAGACAATGATGTATGTCGTATTCTTTTAGAAAATTCATTTGTTATACACCAAAGTAAACTTCTTTTTTTCTCACCTATATCTTTTGCATACTCTTTTAAATCAATCTTTAATTTCAATGCAGTCACACCATATAAAGATTCGTAGTTGCAAAAAAGGTAATTAAGCGTAGTAGATTTTCCAAAACCAGCTCCACCAACTAAAACTATTTTATTGCCAAAGTCAAAAAAGTTTTCCAGTTCAATTGATCTAATTTCTTCCAAACCATACCTATATAGTTTATCTATCTCTTTTCCATAATATGAAAAAGAATTTCTAACATAAAAATCGTTTAGATTTTGTTCCTGACGTCTTTCTGCACCTGATATACCTGTAAATCTAATAATTCCGTATTCTCGTTCGCAAGTATTATGATACATTTTTATATTGTCATCATCAAAAGAAACGGTTCTGTTTGTCAATGTTTCTAAATACCTCAACAATTCATTTTTGCTATCACGGACTTTAGAAATTATTTCTCTATGTGAAAGAGACATAAGCTGAAATGCCGCAAAAAATTCTGGATAACTCTCAATTATTTTATGCAAATAATCAATATATAATTCTTCTATTTTATCCAAAAAAGTTCTCGCTTCAACACTGTTTATCTTTGGACATTCATCGCAAATATAATCCAAAACATTGTCCATATATTGTGTTTTTTCAAGCCCATCATTGATCATAAAAAAATAATTGCGCATAATTTCAGTGAATTTATCACAATGGATAATATTATAAAACTCTTCACAATCAAGCGTGGTTCCTTTTAGGCTTTTAAATTGTTTTTTGATTATTGATTCTAATTTCTTTTGAACCTGTTTCTTTTCTTTTGTTTCAAAAAACTTACCTCCAACTGCATCTAAGATAGAAGGACCTAACGCAAATATTATTTCTTCCCACATAATAATTCTCCTTTTTAAAATTCAGCAAGTTATTTTTATAATATAACTTAGCATTTAATAACACTTTATTTTCTCAAGAATTGTGGTGTCAATAACAAACGCAAAAACGATGCGTTTTTCTACAAAAATGTGCCTTTTTCGACTTTTATAAAAAAACTGCATCATAACTGTTTAGTTACAATGCAGTTGTTTTTATATCTTATTTATCACAAATATGAAGTATTCTATTAAAATTTATTCAAAATGTTTTTAACATATCAATTCTTTATATATAATTTTACTTGCTCTCACTTCTATGTTATTTATACGAGCAACCCACTCCGTTTGGTTTTCTTCTTTAAGTTGTTCCGTTATGTCCTCGTTGGCCTTCATTTGTTCTACCAGCCGAGAGAACATATCTGATGCTTGTTAATCAACTTCTGCAAGGTGAGTCCACAGTGTTCCTGTCATAAGCATAATGTTAAACTGAACTCGTTTATGTTTCATAAGATAATCTTTGCGTTTCAGTCCCCATACGCCAAGAGGTTTTCTTGCTTCGGCGGGTAATGCGATATTCGGGATTTTGTAATCGCCTACTTTGCGGTAAGTGATGTTTGTTTTTTCTTGCTGTGTCATAGTTTTTGACCTCCGTATAATTTATTATTCCTTACAACGCTTATAGAATTTAAGCATTGCATAACAGAATTTTTCACACGGTGTCAATGATATATGTAACGGGTCGCCTTCACGGATACGCATTGTTCGGCGGATTTCCTTGGGGATAACGACTCTTCCGAGGTCGTCAATTCTTCTGACAATACCTGTGGCTTTCATTTTATATCTTTCTCCTTGTTTGTTGTAGGGAAAATTCGTGTTTCCTGCGGGCGAACACAGTTCGCCCCTACGTTAATTTTTTGTTGCCCTGTTATTGTTTGTCAGAATTTGCAGTTTATTCGATAACGTGTTTTTATTTATTCAAAAAATTTGCAATATCAGTTATTTTTTCAACTGCATTACTGTCTTACAGTGTTATTTTTTCATTTTGGGACTTTTAATCAACTATATTTCAAACTTTCCAACTATCAGTTGATTTCATATCTCCAAACAAGTCATTGATTTATTTCTGAAAAATTGGTACGATACAGATGACAACGGCGCTGTTGATTTCTTTAAGGAGTTGACTAAAATGACAATCAATATTGGCGAAACAATAAAATCAATGCGTAAGGATAAAAACATAACTCAGGAGACACTTGCAAATTTTCTTGGTGTTACCAATCAAAGTATAAGCAAATGGGAGCGTAATGAAACATATCCCGATATTACTATGCTTCCTGCAATTGCATCTTTTTTTGGTACAAGCGTTGACAATCTTCTCGGCATTAACAAAATTGAATATGAACGAAAAATACAGCATTATTGCAGCGAGTATTCAAGACTTTGGAGTGAGCATAAATCTGAAGATGTGACAGCATTGATGAAGCAAGCGGTGTGTGAATTCCCCGGAAATTTTGATTTGCTTGTAAAATACCTGAACTGTCTTACAAATGCACAGCTTAATGCAAATCGTTTGCTTGAGGTCAGAGATGAGGCACAGAATATTTATGAGTTGATTCAAGAGCAGTGCACAACCGATAGCATCAGAATTTGGGCAAAGAAGCTGATGTGCAGATATTTGAGCAGATTAAGTGTGATTGATGCAAGCGGAGTAGATATAACTCATGCTGAAAAAGTGTTATCAAGTATGCCTTTAATGCAAAACTCAAGAGATATTGAAGCTATGTATATTTATCACAATGATACAGAAAAAAGGAAACAAGCCTGTGCAAACGGTGTCTCTGAGCTTTTAAGATTACTTGGTGAAACTTTGTTCAGAACATATGATGAACCTACGGACTATGATGAAAAGATTTTAGAGAGTTTTATCGCTTTGCTGAAGGCTATTATGCCTGATGGGGATTACGGCAAGAGCTTTAATCATATTATTTATAATTATGGTTATCTCGGTGTAAAGAGATATTTGAATGGTGACGAAGAAAGCGCCATCAGATGCTTTGAAGAAGAAGTGAGACTTGCCAAAGCTTTTGATAGTTTACCCGACATTTCCGTAAACACTTCACCTGTTGTAAGTGGTGCAATATTTGAAAAAGCAAAAACTAACCTTGGAACAAGCAAAATGCAAAGCAGAGTAAAGCATCTTTTGGCGAACAGATATCCGCTTTCGGAAGAGTTCAAAGAAAACAATGCATTTAAACAGTTGATAAACAGTATGGGATAAAGCTTGTGTTTTTAAAAAATTGAATACTAAAAGAACAATCCGCCTCATAGCAGACTACTATGACGCGGATTGTTGCTTATATTACCGTTCACCAAATTTCAAGAATGCTTTTTTGAAAGCACCGATTTTGCGTAAAGATGTGTAAACTGAATATTCTGTACCTCTATATTTTACTTTCACCCACTCTTTGGTGACTTCGTCTACATAATTAAGATTTACAATAAAACTGTGATGTGGTTGGGCGAAAGTTTTGAGGTCAAGAATACCTTTCCAATGGTCAAGTCGGTAGTTAGTTTCAATTTTTCTGTCAGTCAGATACAGTACAGATTTTCTGTCTTCGATTGCTATGTAGAGAATCTCGTGCGGATAAATCCTGCAAACATCTTTATTGCTTGTTTGCACAATAATCCCGGAGTTGCAACAATACCTTTTACAAGTGTTTTCTTCACCGCTGAAATCAAAATAAAATCTGTCACAGCCGCAACACTCGAGCAGATTATATGCAATATCATTTTGCTCCATAAATTCAATCAATTTAGCTTTGGTTGCTTCCTTTTCTGCCGCATTGCATACTAATGAATCCATAAAAATACCTTCCTCATTCATAATACAGAAATGAACTTCTATATATAAATGACGAAAATCTCATAATGTTACGCAAAAATTTTTGTTTTTTCAGACTTTCTCTGTTTTGAACAAATTGGAACTCGTTTAATTGTGCAGAACTACAACACAAAACAATAAAACCTACAGTAGAGAATTTTAAAATCAATCAATGCAGGTTTATCTAGTTTTATTTTTTAATTAATATTGGTTCAAATAATCTGAAACATTGCATATATCATTTGATGCATTTTTATCCGTTGTTGAAGATGATTTATTTGTACTAAAAGCACCAACCAAAGGATAAATATTTGTAACATTGATATGGCGAAGTAATGTGCAGGCAGTTTTATACGCATCTTCGGGATTGCCGTCACCGCCGCCAACAAGAATTACTGCACCTTTCTTCGGTTTGATTATCGGTGCTTGATTGCGGAAATACTTTGCTGCAAAATATGTTTGAAATCTGCTGCACACATCGAGCAGTTTACCTGTTGGTTGCGAGAAATAAATCGGCGAAGCAATTACAATGTTATCACAATCGGCAATGTAATCATATATTTCTGTCATTTCGTCGTTAATTGAACAACCGTCATTGTTCCAACAATAACGGCAATCAATACAAGCAGAAATATCCGAATAATAAGCATCAACTGTTTTGTATTCACCGTTCAGCTGCTCGGTTAATTTATTAATTAAGCTGACTGTATCTCCATTTTTACGGGGAGAACCGTTCAGAATTAGTGTTTTCATAGTTTCATCCTCGCACTTTTGATAGAATAATTATACATTAACCGCACGCACAATTCAAGGCGATTTATAATTCGTGTGTTTACATTTCGGATTTATAATGCTATACTGAAAATAATAAATCATAATGCAAATAAAGCATTGATATGACAGCACTGCTCATTGTTACTTGCATATATTTTATTACGGTCAGAGGTGACACAAATGAAATTTATAAATGTTTTACAGAACAAAAATGTTTATGCAGACGGCATCCACGATGACACAAAGGCTTTGCAGGCCTGCCTTGATGAGCTGAAGAACGGCGGAACCGTTTATTTCCCCGACGGCACATATCTTATTTCCGCCGCACTGATTTTTTATTCAAATCAGCACCTTAAATTTTCTGATAAGGCAACCCTTCTTCGTGACGATAAAAAGAAGCCCTGGACACGCTATCTGCTTGCCTCTTATTCAGAGCCCGGATGGGGAGCTTATGAAGGCACTCACGATGTTGTTATTTCAGGCGGCATATTTGACGGAAACGAAAATATTACCGAGTGGATAACAATAGTGAACACCGTTCATTGCCGAAACATAACTATTGAAAACTGCCGTTTTATTCACTGTGCCCACTGGCATTGCATTGAAATTAACTCAACGGAAAATGCCGTTGTTCAGAACTGTATTTTTGACGGCCCGTCTTATACGGCGGTTAATGAAGGTCTTTATAATGAACAGCTTCAGCTCGACCTTGCTCGGGCAGGCTCATACGGCCCCGTTTATAACTGCGACGGCACTCTGATTGATTTCAAAACCGACGAAACTGTGTGCCGCAATATCACGGTCAGAAACAACATTTTCAAATGTGACGGCTTCCCTGGAGTAGGTCATCACGGTGACTGCGACCACCATAATATTGTTATTGAAAATAATATTTTTGACGGTCCTTCGGGCAGAGAAGGCAAAAGCAGAGGGTATATATTCTTCAGACCTATGGTTTATGACCTTGCCGTTAATAAAAATGTTTTTATTTCTCCCGATGAAAGCGATTCCCCTCTTTACGGAATAATTCACGAAAACAGTGACCCTTCTGCCCTTAAAGCGGAGGACAACCTTTTTATCGGCAAAATCGACAGAGAAATCATTAAAGGAGCGATAGAATGAACTGCACGGGATATAAGTGGTATTCGGGCGTTCCCCATTGCCACACGGTTGCATCAGACGGCAAGCTCACCCTTGAGCAGGTTGTCAAAAAAGCTAAAAAAAGCAAATTAGATTTTCTTATAATCACCGACCATAATGTTAACTGCAAGGATTTTCCGAAGGTTGACGGGCTCACTCTTATTTACGGTGCAGAGCTGACAAAGCACGGCGGGCACTGCAATATGTGGGGCGTTAAGGATGTTATTGATAAAGAAGATTATGACACCTGCGAAAGCTATGAGGATTTTTTAAAAGTTAAAAACAAGGCAAAGGAACGCGGAGCCGTAATCTGTATGAATCACCCTCATTGTAAGCAATGCCCCTGGAGATGGGAAATGAAAGCTGAGGATGTTGATGTTCTTGAGGTCTGGAATGCTCCCACTCACTTTGATAATCTCGAATGCACCGAATGGTGGCACGAGCAGTTGAGAAACGGTCACAAGCTGCCCGTTGTTGGCGGCAGCGATTATCACCAGGATTATGTTATTACCAACCTTCTGACCTGGCCCGTTACCTATGTTTATGCAAAATCAGACTCACCCGAGGATATTCTGGATGCCATTTTAAAAGGCCGCACAACAATATGCTTTGATGTCGGCACAACATTTATCGATATTGTCAGCGGCGATTGCGTGCTTGGCGATACGGTTAAGCTTACCGATAAAACAAGCGTTACGGTCAACGTGAAAAAGCTTCGCAGAAACCATAAGCTTATTGTTTTTGACCGTGACGGCGAATGCTTCTCATACACGGCAAAAAAGACTGAAGATTATTCGGTTACTTTGCCCGTGAAAAAAGAAGGGTTTATTTGTGCACACGTTGTTTTTGAGCCCGGATTTGTTTACAGCAAAATCCACGATATTGCAATCGCTTCAAGAATTCCCGAGCAAAAGGGAATGGATTTACCTCCTTTGATTTTTGCACAAAGCGGTGCAATGTATTTTGAAAAATAAAATCATCCCTTTGGAGGTGCAGAAATGAAAAACAAGAAAAAGATTGTTATTTCGGTTGCTGCCGTATTGGTTATTCTCGGAATTATTGCCGGTGCTCTTGCGTTATATTTCACAAGATACCATAAAGACGAAAATGACACAGAAGAGTTATTCAGACAAAATGTTACCTCGGTTGGTTACGAAAACACCATAGAAACCGCATATCCGTTCACCGATGTTTACGGTATCATCAAAAGCCATTTTGAAAGTGAATTGCCCGAAGGAAAAGCTGAAAAGAAGGTTGTAATTATCGGTTATGACGGCTGCCGTGCAGATATTCTTGCCGAAAAGCAGGAAAACGGTGCAATAAACTATCTACTTAATAACGGTGCATCAATCAATCTCACCTATTGCGGAGGTGTCAATTATCCCGCAGAAAACACTCAGGATACATCTACTGCTCCCGGCTGGTGTTCAATGATTACGGGTAAATGGGCAGATGAACACGGCATAACCGGCAACGGAATAACAAAAACGGTTGAGCCAAAAATGCTTATGACAACACTTATTGAAGAAAACATTATTGATAATGCTGCGTTCATTACAAAATGGAAGGGCCACTTCACAAACAGCAACTCAACATACAAAAACGAAAAAATCTATTGCGAAGAAAATAACATCGATATAGATTTCAATCTTCGTAAAAACAAAACAGATATTCACACGGGTGCTATGGAAGAAATTACAAGCACAGACTGTGCAGACTTTGTGTTTATTATTTATGAAAACACAGATTCTGCCGGACACAATTTCGGATTTTCATTCAATAACCCCGTTTATAAAAATGAATTCAACAAAAAGGATAATTACGGCTATGAAGTAATCAAGGCTATCGAAGCAAGAGAAACCTATGATACGGAGGATTGGCTCATTATCGTTACCTCTGACCACGGCGGAATCGGTACGGGGCACGGCGGTCCGAGCATTCAGGAAAGAATGACATTTGTTGTTATGAATAAAGAATGGAACTAATACAAACCGGAATCTCTCTGAGATAATTCAGGAGGCTCTTCTCTTAAAAAGGAGAATGACTATGCAAAGAAAATACTCACATATAATAGTTATAGGCGTTGACGGTGCCGGCAGTTGGTTTAAAGATGCTGACACGCCGAATTTTGACAGAATATTCAAAAACGGTGCAGTCACATACAAAACTCTTTCTTCAAAGCCCACTATCAGTGCAGAGTGCTGGGGCTCAATGCTTATCGGTGTTGGGCCTGAAATCCACGGGCTTACAAACGGCATAGTATCTGCTGTTCCTTATGACGTGAATTCTCCGTTTCCTTCGGTTTTCAGAAGAATAAGAGAAGCTTATCCCGATGCAGTTCTCGGCTCATATTGCGACTGGAATCCCATTACCTACGGTATAGTTGAAAACAATATCGGTGTATCGCACGCCACGGCACACGATACAGAACTGACACCGATTGTTTGCGATTATATCTGCGAAAGCAAGCCCGATTTTTTGTTCGTTCATTTTGACAGCGTTGACGGTGCAGGTCATTCAACGGGCTACGGACTTCCTGCTTTTATTGAGCGTATTCACGAGGTTGACAAGCTTATCGGTAATGTTTACTCTGCCGTTGAAAATGCAGGAATACTTGAAAATACGCTTTTTATTGTTATTGCAGACCACGGCGGCACCAATGACGAAAACTGCAAGGGCAGTCACGGCGGATGGACTGACGAAGAAAAATATGTAACCTTTGCCGCAACGGGTAAAGGAATAAACAAAACCGAAATTAAAGAAATGAATATTCGCGATCTTGCCGCCATTGTGCTTTATGCTATGGGAATAAACCCTCCCGAATTTGATGAAACGGGCTGGACATCACAGATTCCCGAAGGTCTTTTTACCGATTATAAAGGTGAATACCTGGATATTTCGCATCTCACGGGTGCAGCCCCGAGAATCTCAAAAATTCATCACACATCAGAGCTTGTTTAAAGCAAAAACAATCTTAAGTCTTTATCTAAACGGAGTATCAAAATGAAAGATAAATCAACCCTGGTTTTTACGGGCGACATCGGTTTTGACCGCTATATGTACGGAAAATGGAACGACGAAGAGCTGATTTCGGGCGAGGTTCTTGATTTTCTGCACAGTGCCGACCACGTTATTGCAAATGTTGAAGGACCCGTTGCTCCCGTTGAGCAAAACACAACTAAAGACGGCGTTCAGCAGCTTTTGCACACGATTGACCCCGAAGCCGTAAAGGTTCTCAAAAAAATGCATGCCGATATATGGAATATCTGCAACAACCACATTATGGATGCCGGCGAATTCGGCATCAAAAGCACTCTTGAAATTGCAAAGGAAAACGGAGTGCAGACTATCGGTGCGGGTATGAATATTCACGAAGCAAGAAAGCCCGTTATTCTCAATGAAGCGGGCGGCATCGGTATGTTCGGCGTGGGTTATCAGCGTGCCTGCCGAAAAGCGGATGAAAACAAAGCGGGCTGCTACAGCTGGAGCGACCTCGACGAAATTCAGAACACAATAAACGAAATAAAGAAAACCCGCCGCTGGTGCGTTGTTGTTGCTCACGCGGGCGAAGAATTCACTCCTCTGCCCTCACCGTACACAAGAGAGCGTTACCGCAAATATCTTGAAATGGGTGCTGATATAGTTATCGGTCATCACCCTCACGTGCCGATGAACTATGAAACCGTTGGCGATAAGGTTATCTTCTATTCACTCGGAAATTTTATTTTTGATACTGATTATCAGCGCTCGCAGTTCAACACCGAGCTCGGCTTGCTTGTGAAAATCAATTTCACAGAGAATGAGTTTTCCTGGGAGCCTATGGGTCTTGAAATCATAAGGGGCGATGAGCATATAGTCAAAGCTCCGCTGCCGAGAATTTTCACGGATGTGCAGGAGGAAGAATTCAATCTGCTTTCTCCCCTCTCGGCAAAAATGCACATTGCCGCCACAAAACGGCAGATGACATATCTTAATCCCGACCGTTTCAAAAATGCAACCGAAGAAGAATGGGCAAAGCACTTTGCCGAGCCTTTAAGAACGGGAAGAGTTCCCGGCGAAACACTCGATTTCTTCATTCTATGCCCCCTCGCCGAAAAAGAAAAGGATAAAGAATGGCAGAAAAGCAAGCTTGAAGAAGTTAAAGATTATATATTGGAACAGATGTAAAAAGAACCACCGCAAAGCATTTAACTGCTCAGCGGTGGTTTGATTTTATTTTATTAACTTGTCAACATCTGCGAGGCGGAGTCTTTTTGAAACAACATATGTTTTATAATCTCCGTCTGCCTTCTTTTCGCCGAAAGCACCGTAGGTTGAGGTAACGATTGTTCCGTCATCAAGAACAACATTTCCGCAGTAGCCCGTATCGGCATTTGCGGAAAGAGCAGGCTCGGTCTGCTTTTTGAGATAGGTGTGAGCAAGCTTTATTCTGTACTGACCCTCTCTGCCGTTTTTCAGGTCTTCATATGTGCCAACCCAGGCAACCCAGCCCTCGCTGAACCAGTTTTTCATATGCTCAACCGAAAACTTTTCAATCTTTTCCTTATCTCTTTCAATGGAACGGAAGGTTATGAAAAGTCTGCCGTCGGGTGTGTAATCAGCTTTATGGCGTTCGCCGTTGAGTGCCGAAGGCACAAAAACGGGCTTTGACCAGGTTTTTCCTTCATCCTTTGAGAACGAAAGAATTGAGTTGTATCTCTTGTTGTTGCAGCGTGCGATAAGGCAAAGCTCATCACCCTTTCCGCAATCGGAGCGAACAACCTCAACCTCGCACATATTTGCCTTTTTCTCAATTCTTCTGTGCTTTGCAAAATAGGGCTCGGGCTTGCTCCAGACGGGCTTTCCGTTTTCAAAAGAAAGAATTGTTTTATAATTAACAAAGCTTCTGTCGTGGAAAAATGCCATCCACTTATCAACGAACTTTCCGTTTTCCTTAAGTCTTGTGAGCGATGCCATTGCAACAATGGGAATAACGGTAACCTCATCTTTTTTGCCGAAGCAGAGTTCAAACTCTGTCCAGGTTTTTCCCTCATCATCAGAGAGCGAGAAGTTGAAGCCGCCTATTGTGCCCTTACCGTCACGCCAATCGGGATTTCCGCAGACAAGCAGAATTTTATCGGGCGTTCCGTCTGAAAACTCAAGGCGGTAAACCGTTGGAGTTTCTCTTGAGGTTTCCCAGGATTTGGGCTGATTTTTAATTTCATCGGTATATGTTACACCGCCGTCACGGCTTATTCTGCTTCTGACCGCACCCTTGCCGTGACCCGAGGGGTAAACATCAAGAATGCTGCCGTCTTTAAGCAGAATTGCATCGGGATGGCCTATGTAATCAAGCCCGTTATCAACAACCGAGGTTTCATAAAGATACTTCAGCTCATCGGGAGTGTTTTCGGGCATAACATCAAGCCTTACAAGCGGAATCGAATAATCTCCCGCACCGTTGCCGAAATAATAATTTTTAAACAGTTTTTCAAGCATTGAGTTTCACACCTTTTATTATAAGGATTCTGCAACCTTCTTCATTGATTCATAGCCTTCCTTGCTGATGGGCAGGAAGGGCTTGCGGCAGGGTCCCATATCGATGCCCATATGGGTAAGAACTGCCTTTTCACACTGGAACACGCCGTATTTTATCATTTCGGTAATGATAACATTTGCTTCATCCTGGATTTCCTGTGCTTTTTTGATACTTCCGTTATGGAACTCATCATAAATCTTAAGGAACTTATCGCCCATAAAGTTATATGTGCTGCCGATTGCACCGTCTGCACCCATTGAAAGACCGCCGAGGCACATTTCATCAAAACCGTTGAAAACGGTAACGCCTTCAATTTTCTTTTTGAACTGCTGAAGGTCAAAAAGATTTGCCGATGTGTGCTTGATGCCCACAAAACGCTTATCCCGGAACATCTCGGCTGCATAGTCGGGAGTGAAGGTGAAGCCGTTTCCGCCGGGGAAATTATAAATAACCATAGGGATATTTACGCTTGAAACAATATCCGTATAATACTGCTTGATTGCGGGTGCAGGGAAGCTGTAATAGAAGGGTGCAACCGCCGAAACAGCATCATAGCCAAGGCTTTCTGCAGTTTTTGCCATATCGATTGCGGCATCAGTTGATATAGCTCCGCAATGTGCAATCATAGGCACCTTATCGCCCGCAGCTTCCTTAACAATGCGGAAAACTTCCTTGCGTTCTTCGGTTGTCATAACCATACCTTCGCCGGTGCTTCCGCCAACATAAAAGCCGTTTATGCCTTTTTCAAGGTTGAATTCAACAAGCTTTTTGAGCGAAGCCTCGTTGATTGAATAATCTTCCTTAAAAGGAGTAAGAAGTGCTGTAAAAATACCTTTCATTTCTCTCATTTTTTACATCTCCATATTATAATTTCGAGGCAAGATAAGCCGCCCCGAGTTTGTTTGCATCGTTGCCCATAAGAGCCTTTTTGACCTTTACGCCGCAGAAGCTTTTCATAAGCTGCTTTTGCAGGCGTTTATTGATTTCATCCGTTATATATTCCTCATTCATTATTCCGCCGCCCGCAACAATCAAGGCGGGGTTGAAAATATAAACAAGATTTTTAAGACCGATAACGATTTCGTCAATCCACTCATCAACAGCAGTCTTGACTTCGGCGTTATCAAAGCTCGCAAAAACTTCTCTGCCGTTCATTTCTCTGCCGAGCTTTTCGCTTACCTTATCGGTCAGAGCCTTTGCCGAGGCATATGCCTCATAGCAGCCCTCGCCGCCGCAGGTGCAAGGCTTTCCGCCCGGGTGTGTTACCATATGACCGAATTCACCCGCAGAAAACGAGCTTCCCGTAAAGAGCTTTCCGTTCATAAAAACTGCTCCGCCGATGCCCGTGCCGTAGGTGAGGCACACAAAATCCCCGCACCCTTTTGCGGCACCGAAAACCGCTTCGCCGATTGCCGCCGAATTAACATCGTTTTCAACCGCCGTGGGGATACCCGTTTCAGCTTCGATAATCTCTTTTATCTTTGTGCCGGTGTAGCCGGGAATGCTGTCGGTTGCATAGATGATTTCACCCGTTACGCTGTTAACCTGACCCGCAGTTGAAATTCCTATTCTGTCAATGCCGCTGCAGCCCTTGATAATTTCAACAATTCTTTCAATTATTCTTTTGCCGCCCTCGTTGGCATTGGTGGGAATTGATTTTTTTTCGGTAAGATTAAAGCTTTCATCGCAAAAGGCATATTTAATCTCTGTGCCGCCTATATCGAAAGCAAGAATTTTCATCTGCTCTCCTCCAAAGCTTTAACGAAACGCTTTGTAATATCCATAGGTCTTGTGATTGCAGTGCCCACAACTGCTGCATATGCACCGCTTTCAAAAGCCTTCACGAGCTCATCGGGAGCCCAGATTCCGCCCTCTGCAATAACCGTTGCACCGAGCTCTTCCTTATAACGCTTCATAAGCGTGAAATCGGGCAGAGGGGTGCCTTTGGTGTATGGCGTATAGCCACTCATTGTTGTGCCGAGCAAATCAAAACCGAGCTCAAGTGCAAGCTTGCCCTCTTCAAAGCAGGAGGTATCAGCCATAAAGAGCTGGTCAGGATATTTTGCACGGACCTCTTTGAAGAATTCTTCAAACGAAATTCCGCCGGGTCTTGTTCTGTTGGTTGCATCAACCGCAATAATATCGCAGCCGATTTCAACAAGAGCATCAACTTCCTTCATCGTGGGAGTGATGTAAACATCGCTGTCGTCATACACTTCCTTGATGATTCCGATAATCGGCAGGCTGACTCTTTCTCTGATAGCCAGAATGTCAACAACAGTATTTGCCCTTATGCCCACGGCACCGCCGAGAGCTGCGGCATAAGCCATTTTGCTCATTATGTAGCTGTCATATAATGGCTCTGTTGACAGGGCTTGGCAGGAAACGATAAGTCCGCCCTTGATTTGATTGAGTATTTCTTTATTTGTTTTCTTTTCCATAAATAAAATTATATCACGAATAATTTTACAATTCAACTACTTTGTTTACTTTTTAATCTTTGTATAGATTTTTAATTTAAGTTATGTTATTATAATAATATACCGTTTATTAAGGAGAAAGATTTATGACCCTTATGTCATTCACAAGAATTCTTACCGCAATTCTTATGATTCCGTATTATCTTTTCAACTTTGTTTTCAACGATTATGCCTATCCCGCAGTAAGCACGGAGGGTGCGTATCTTTTCTGCTATTTTGTGGGCAACGAGGTTGATGAGCAGACTATTCACCTTGCCGTCAGCACAGACGGATATAATTTTGAGGCTCTCAATAACAACGAAGCTGTTATTGAGCAAACGAAGGGCACGGGCTGTGTGCGTGACCCCTATATTCTCAAGGGTGTTGACGAAAACGGAAGGGACTGTTATTTTATAATCGCAACCGATATGAATGCTCTTGAGGGCTGGACTTCAAACCATTGCCTGATAACCTGGAAATCCTATGACCTCATTAACTGGACTGACGAAACGGTTATTGATATGCGTCAGTTCAAAGGCTTTGAAACCACCAACAGAGCGTGGGCACCGCAGGCGATATGGGATGACAATGCGGGAATGTATATGGTTTATTGGGCAAATTCAACCGCAGAAAACGACTGTGCAGGGCATTATTACGCCTACACAAAGAATTTCAAAACCTTTGAAACCGAGCCGAAGGTGCTCTATGGCAGATGGAATGAGGTTGACCCCGCAACGGGAGAGCATCGCAACGTTCAATGCATTGACGGCGATATTATATATAATGAAAAGGACGGTTACTATTATCTTTATTTTAAAGAGGATTTAACCCAGAAAATCGCTTATGTGAAATCCAAAAACCTCACGGGACCTTATAACGAGGATTACACAATATGCTCGCTCAACTGGTGGGGCGTTGAGGGCAGCTCAATGTATCGCATAACGGGCACAGATGCCTTTATGATGATAATGGATGAATACGGCGAGGGCACCTTCTTTGCACAGATGACAAGAGATTTCAAGAATTTCAGGCAGGTGCAAAGGTCAACCTATTCGGTAAATCATTTGAAACCCCGCCACGGCTCGGTGGTTGCAATAACGGAAGATGAATATTTTTCACTCGTTGAAGCTTACGGAATACAGGAGAAATAAACTATGAAACACGATTTTACAAGCATACCCGACCGAAGCAAATTCGGCTCGTCAAAATGGCAGATTGCAAAAAACGCTTCCACGGAATTTGTTCCCCTTTCGGTTGCGGATATGGAATTCCCCACCGCAAAGCCGATTGTTAACGCAATCAAAAAGCTTGCCGACGAAGCAATTCTCGGCTATTCAAACCCCACCGAGGAATATTATGATGCGGTTATTTCGTGGATGAAACGCCGCCATAATTTTGATGTGGAAAAAGAATGGATGATTCAGACTCCCGGTGTTATCAACGCTCTTTTGCTTCTGATTGAAGCCACAACAAAGCCCGGTGACGGTGTAATCATTATGTCACCCGTTTATTATCCGTTTGATATGACGGTTGTTGCAACAAGCAGACATATTGTTTACTGCCCTCTTATCAACAAAGACGGCAAATATGAAATAAACTACGCTCTTCTGCGTGAAAAGGCAGGCAATCCCAGAAATACGGCTCTGCTTTTCAGCAACCCTCATAACCCCATTGGCAAGGTATGGTCAAAGGAAGAGCTTGAAAAGCTTTCGGATATATGCTGCGAAAACGGTGTTTTCATTATTGACGATGAAATTCACAACGACCTGATTATGCCCGGCTATGAGCACACGGTAATGGCAACAATCAATGAAAAAACAAAGAACAACATTGCCGTTTGCACCGCACCGAGCAAAACCTTTAACCTTGCGGGTCTGCAATGCTCAAACATAATTATTCCCAATGCAAAAATAAGAGCAAAGGCTCAGGCTGTCAACAAACTTAATATGCAGATGCACCTCAATATTTTTGCTTACACCGCCTGCACGGCGGCATATAACGAATGTGAGGATTGGCTTGAAGAGCTGATTAAGGTTATTGCCGGAAACGCAAAATGCGTTGAAGATTTTATGGCGGAGCATTTCCCCGAAATCAAGGTTTATCCGCTTGAGGGCACCTATCTGCAATGGCTCGATATGCGTGCACTCGGAATGACACATTGCGAAATGAAAGAAATGCTTGAGGGTGCAAACATTTATCTTGATAACGGCGAGATGTTCGGACCTCTCGGCAGAGGCTTCCAGAGAATTAACCTTGCCTGTGCAAAATCAACGCTTGAAAAAATGCTTATCCGCTTTAAAAATGCGGTTGAAGAGGTCAGGGCAAAATGGGCAAAAGAAGGCAGGCCCTGCCGCCAGACACTCAAAGCAGGCGAAACGCTTGAAGGCTTCCCCCGCGAATTATCAAAGAAAACCCTCATTGTTTTTGCAAGATTTTATGAATGCGGCATAACTCAAAAGCTGCTTATGCTTTTAAAAACAGCTTATCCCGCCCTTGCCGCTATGGGCTGCGACATCAAGGTTGTTATTCAGTCCGATGAACGCACCCTCGCAATCGCCCAAGGGAAATATCCCTTTGAGCTGATTTCAGATAAGGATGCCGCACTCTGTGACCGCTACAATATTTTTGAGGCAGACAGTGCAATCAATCTTATTGCGGGCGATAAAATGTTTGAAACAATGGTTGGCAAGGACATCAAGAAGCTTCTTTCAACCGATATTTTTGAAAGATATGTTCTTTCGCCCGACCCTGACCGCAGAAACTTCCAGCTTTGTGCTTTTGCGGCGGTTGATAAAGACAGAAAGATTCTCTATTCTCACTACTGCAAAACAATAGCCGATTTTCCCGACATAATAAAGCTTGCAAAGAGCCTCAAATAAAAAATAAAGGCATTCCAAAACGGAATGCCTTTTTTCTTTGTTTAAATTCAATTATTTAAACTTACGCTTACGAGCAGCTTCGGACTTCTTCTTTCTCTTTACCGAAGGCTTTTCGTAATGTTCTCTTTTGCGAACCTCCTGAATAACGCCGTCTCTTGAGGTCTGTCTCTTAAATCTTCTGAGTGCGTTTTCGAGTGACTCGCCTTCTTTAACTTTTACCTGGCTCACTGTATTCCCTCCCCTCGTTTTTAACAGGGATTGTTATTTTAATAGCTTTGCATATCATTATACAACAGCTTATAGCGAATTGTCAACACAAAAAATATTAATTTTTTATGCGGGCTTAACAACTATGTTAACAAGTCTGCCCTTAACATAGAGTTCCTTAACAATCGCCATACCGCTGATTGCATCTGCAATCTTATCAAGTGCCTTTGCGGCAGCGATAACCTCATCTGCTTCTGCAGTTGCGGAAATAACAAGCTTTTCTCTTACCTTGCCGTTAATCTGAACTGCAATTTCAATTTCGTTATCAACGCATTTTGCTTCGTCATATGAGGGCCAGCTTGTTTCATTGAGCATTCCCTCAAAGCCTGCAACCTGCCACATTTCTTCTGTTACGTGAGGTGCAAAGGGATTGAGAAGAGTGATAAATGTTTTAAGCTCTGCCTTATTGATGCTGCCCTTGTTATAAATCTCGTTTGTGAGAGTCATAAGAGCCGCAATAGCGGTGTTGTATTTGAGATTTTCAATATCGCTTGTAACCTTTTTAACGGTTTTGTGCATTGCACTTTCAAGCTCTTTTGAGTATTCGGTGCCTTCTGCGATAATATCGGTCATACCCCATACTCTGTCAATAAATCTCTTGCAGCCCTTAACTGCGGTTTCGCTCCAGGGAGCAGCCTTTTCGTAGTCGCCCATAAAGAGCACATATGCTCTGAGAACATCTGCACCGAACTGGTCAACAACCTCGTTGGGGTCAACAACGTTGCCCTTTGATTTTGACATCTTTTCGCCGTCGGGTCCGAGGATAAGACCCTGTGCGGTTCTCTTTGCGTAGGGCTCGGAAACGGGCACTTCGCCGAGGTCATAGAGGAATTTATACCAGAATCTTGAATAGATAAGGTGTCTTGTAACGTGCTCCATACCGCCGTTATACCAGTCAACAGGCATCCAGTAGTCAATTGCCTCACGAGATGCGAGCGCTTCGTTGTTGTCGGGATCGCAATAGCGCAAGAAATACCAGGATGAGCCTGCCCATTGAGGCATTGTATCCGTTTCGCGCTTTGCAGGTGCGCCGCAGTGAGGACAGGTTGTGTTTACCCACTCGTCAATCTTTGAAAGCGGCGATTCACCTGTATCAGTCGGCTCGTAATGCTCAACCTCGGGCAAACGAACAGGAAGCTCGCTTTCGGGAACGGGAACCCAGCCGCACTTATCGCACCATACCATAGGTACAGGCTCACCCCAATATCTTTGACGTGAGAACACCCAGTCACGGAGCTTGTAATTAACCTTAGCAACTCCCTTGCTGTTTTCCTCAAGCCACTTAATTATCGCCTTCTTTGCCTCAGCAACCTCAAGTCCGTTCAAGAAATCAGAGTTGCACATAACGCCTGTTTCAACGTCGGTAAACGCTTCATTTTGAACGTCGCCGCCTGCTACAACCTCAACAATCGGAAGGTTAAATACCTTCGCAAAATCCCAGTCGCGCTCATCGTGTGCGGGAACTGCCATGATTGCGCCCGTGCCGTATGTAGCGAGTACATAGTCAGAAATGTAAATCGGAATTTCCTTGCCTGTTACAGGGTTGATAGCTTTAACGCCGTCAAGACAAACGCCTGTTTTGTCCTTAACAAGCTCTGTTCTT
>CALGRR010000033.1 GCA_937880805.1 uncultured Clostridia bacterium | reverse complement strand
TTATAATAAATAATATTTATAATTGACACGGTTGACTTGCGGTGATATAATAACAATGTGTAATAGTGCCCATCTATTTCATGTTCAAAATTTTTAATTTGGAGGGATTATTTTTGAGCAAATTAAAAAGAATCGTCAGCGTCATTCTTGCAGTGACTATGCTGATGACAGTAGCCCCCGTATCAACATTTGCTTCGGCAGAATATGCGTATTCTGAAAATAAACCGAAGTATGACTACACTCCGCATTATGTTGATACAACAGCAACAGACCCCGTAATCAGAGTCGGCGGTGACAGCAATCCGTTGCTTCCGGGCACAAAGGTTGTTAAGGCAACGCCTTCAGGTATTCCGGAAGGTGCGGCTTCTGCTCTTGCCGGAGCTGCATATGCGGGTGAAACACCGGCAGCTTCCAAGATCAGTGTTAAGTTCATTGGCAGAAAGCCCGACGGCACCGTTAATATTGAACTTAAGTCAGCCACAACCTCGGGTACGAATATTAGCGTAACTACCGGTGATGTTGGTAAGTCGGTTGCAGCGGTTGACGGCAAATCCGCATGGGAATATACCTGGCTCGTAAATACCGGTACCGCAACTGTCGGTGACGATATTGTTTGGGAAATCACATACAGCTTTAACGGTGACAGCAAAACCTACACCGCATATGCTTATCAGCATGTTGAAAAAACTCTTATGCAGTCCGGTTATCACCTTTTTGGTTATAGAAAATGGTGGAACACAAGCTGGACTCCGAGTGAGAACGGAAATAGATATGTTTATCTGAGTGCCACATTTACCATTCAGGGCCGTAACGTTTATGCCGGCGGCTTCGGAAGCGGTACCACTGTTACCGACGGTACCGGCGACGGTGCTTGGAATAAAGGTTATGTTAACTATTACAGCTCCACTGTTGGCGCCGGTTCGGACTTTGCCGGATTGGGTAACGATGCGGAAGGTAACTGGTCAGACACTGCCACTGATGTTGGTGCAAAACTGCATCCCGGCGGTACTATGATAAGCTTCCACACAACAGACGCCGACCCCATACGAAACAGTACCGGCGAAAATGTCCTTTTGAAGGAAAACAACAACAACCGTCCGAGAGCGTTGGCTTATGTTGATATCCGCAGAGATGGCGGTAACGTTGCAAACCTTAACCTCAGACAGGTTTATATGATAGCAGATACCGGTCACAGTGACGGTCACGGTTTCCATTCAAAATGGGTTTACACGAGTAATTCAAGTAACCCCTCAAACTGGTTCAAGGGAGACGGCGTTACAGTACCTTCGGATTTCACCACTACGGGTACTATAAAACTGAATAACAGCGGAACTTCAAGCACGGTTTCTATCGGCGAAGGCAACAGACAGTTAATCCATGAACGCGGCGACTGGATGGAAATATATTTCCAGAGTTCGTTCAACACAATAGGCTATAAAGATTATGCCATTGTAACTCAATCGTTTGCTGAGGTTGATGGATATCAAAACAATGTTTGGGGTACAGCCGGTATGGCAATGGCGTTTGAAGTTTACAACACCACAGACCTCTATAATGTTTATATGAATATCCTTAAGGGCACGGGAACATCATATAGCACATCGTTGCATGCTTCAGACACAGTAACCTTCAACAAGGGCATCAATCCTCTGAATAACTCCAATTTTGCAGATGCAACCAAATTCAATGAGTTCAAGGCTGCAATGGATAAAGCAGGTGCCATTCTTCAGAAGCCTGATACAAATCAGACGGAAATCAACTCGGCAACCTCAGATCTTATCGCGAAGTATGAAGCTCTCACATTCCCCGATGGCTACAGCTCCACGGTAACCGTTAAGGTTAATTTCAAAGATGCATTCGGTAATGACGTTGCAGAGCCTCTCTATGTTGATATGGATAATAACGGAGTAGCCGATGCGGTTCCCGTAGGTGCAACTGCAACAGCTTATGCACTCGGCAGTATTGATAATTACAACTTTACCTCAGGTCAGTCAGACGTTAAAACACTTGTTATTGACGGTATGACAAATCCTGCTGAGATTACCTTCTATTATGAAGCTCAGAGATATCATATCACGGTTTATGCCAATAACGACGTCGGCGGCGATGAGGGCTACGGTGCACCTGCTCCTGACGGAGTTATTAATAGTAACGACTATTACAGATTCTCAAACGCTGCAGCCGCAGGCGATCAGATAGAGGTTAAATACGGCTATGATGTTGTGGGCACTAAAGAGCATTTTGTTCTTGACGGACTTTATTATGATGCAGAGCTTACGAGAAGAGTTCCCGATATATTCACAATGCCCGCAAGCAACCTCAATCTTTATGCAAAATGGGTAACAGCTCCTCTCGGACTTCTTGTTCAGCCTCAGACAACGGATGAGAACGGCAACGTTGTTCCTCTCACAAAAGACGGTGCAGCAGTTGCTCCCATCAGAGTTGATGAGATTTCACCCAATGAGGATGAAAGCATTCCTGCTCTTATGGACAGACCTGATACAGATCCTTATGTTGAAGGCTATATCTTCACAGGTTACTATGCAGATGCAAATCTCACAACAGCTCTCACATGGCCCCAGGAATTCTATCTCGGTGAATCAGACCACACGGTTTACGGCCGTTTCGTTGATGTTAACGGAAAGATAATTTTCGAATCAAACGGCGGTTCAAACATTGATGATATGCCCTTCACAGCGGGCACACAGGTTAATGCTCCTGCAGACCCCACCAGAGAAGGTTATGATTTCGCAGGCTGGTACACAGACAACACCTTTGCAACAGCCATCAACTGGCCCGTAACCCAGCCCGATAACACAGGCTTCGTTGCTTATGCAAAGTGGACTCCTCAGGAACACTACATAAGATTCAATCTTAACAATCCTAACCCCTCACCTTATGATACAAAAGAAATCCAGCCCCGTAAGGGTCTTTCGGATTCAGAGTTCAAATCTGAAGATATTCCCAATCCTCCCAGAAGATTCGGTTATGTATTCGACAGATGGATGTATAACGACGGAACAGGTGCAGTAAACTACACCTTCAAGAAATATCCCACAAAGGATATTGAAGTTGTGGCACTCTGGAGATCCGTTGATGATTCGGCATTCGTTGGCATTGAGGGCTATGAAAAGCTTTCAGGTGAATACAAAACTCTTTATGATGCAAACACCAATCCCGACGGTGCAAAGATTCAGGCAGGCGATATTGTTACATTCAGAATGACATCACTTGCAAACTTCTATGTTGGTTCAACTCTTTTCGTATTTATGTATGATAAAGATTTCTTTGAGTTTGTTCCCGGCACAACAACAATGTTCAAGCTTAACGGCGAAAACGAATATGTTTCCGGTATCAACGCAACCTTCACCGAAGTTACAAACAGCTCGCTTCTTGAAGCACGCTGGCCTGCTGATCTTGTAGCAGAAAAGAACGATTATGCAGCAATGCAGATCGCGATTGACCCCACAGTAGCAGCTGATGATTATTTCGTTGCTCCTATGAAAGACGGCGAATGGCTTATTGAGTTCCAGCTCAAAGTTAAGGATAATGCAACCGGTTCAGGTAAGGTTTATATGGATAATGCATGGACCAGAAGCGGTGCAAATCCCATGGGAACAATGTTCTATGGCTGGGCAGAAAACAGCACAGATCCCGTTTATGATACAATCAACAACACAGTTTATCCTGATCTCACAAACGCAACAGAAACAATAGTTCTTGATGCAACACCACCTGTTGACACAACGGTTAAGCTTTATGCTGCACCCGGTGCTTTCTCAGATAATACAAATGAGAAGACCTACACGGGCCGAGCAGAAACCGAAATCATCGGCTACACAGATCCCGAGCGTGAAGGTTATAAGCTTGCAGGCTGGAAGAACAAAGACACCGCAAGTGAATATGCAGCATGGGATGCAGGCTATTATGCTAAAGCAGGCTACGGCGATGTTGTAGAATTTGAAGCTGATTGGCAGCCGCTTCCCTTCGAAGCAGATTTCTATATGGGAATTGACGGTGCACATTACAAGCAGGTTGAAGTTCTGTTTGACGCTGCCGTTACACCTCCCGCAACACCTCCCACAAAGACCGGTTATGTATTTGCAGGCTGGTCAACAGACGGCGAAAATGTTCTTACCGATCTCGGAACAATGGATACAACAGAAGGCAAGAAGTATTATGCAGTCTGGGATCCTGCAGAAGATACGGCGTTTACGGTTGAAGCTTATGTGCTTGCAGAAAATGAAAATGTTTATCAAACATACACATACACCGGCACAACCGATTCAACAGTTAAGATTGTCAGAGAAGCGGATGTTCCCGCAACACCCGAGGCAGGTGTTACTTACATAACTGTTGAGAGCATCGAAGCTGATCTTGAATTCTATGTTTTTGATGAAGACGACGCAAACAACGCACTTCCCATCACCGGAACAATCGATCCTGAAGGCAAGCTGGTTCTTAAAGTATACTTTGAAGGTAAGCCCGTAACGGTTACCTTCGATGCTGACGGCGGTAAGTTCTCGAACGGTGAAGGTCAGTATCTTTCAATTGGCAGTTTCAATGAACCCATCGCTATTCCTCCTGAGAATCCCACAAAATACGGTTATGATTTTGTAGAGTGGGCAGAATTCAGCGAAGACTATACATACTATGAAGATGAAGCTTTCTTTGCTTCCTGGACTCCCACTTCAACAAACATTCAGTTTATTGCAGACGGCGTTCAGATAGGCGAGCTTGTTGAAACAGAATTCGGCAAGGCTCCCAAGGCTCCTACGGCTCCTTCAAAAACCGGTTGGGAATTCAAGGGCTGGAAGGAAACAGCAGACGGAACTGATTATGTAACAACTCTTCCCGCAGTTGATGTAATCAACGATGAAGAAACGGGAATTGCAAAAACATATTATGCTCATTACGAGCAGGTTGAAATTAATGTAATCTATAAGGTTACATATGCAGACGGCAGAGTTGAAACAAAGTATACCGATAAGTATTTTGCAGGCACAGAAGTAACAATCCGCGCAGCAGAAACCTTGAAGGGTCACACCTTCAGCGGCTGGAAGCGTGCAGACGGTTCTGATGCAGTAAACTTCACAATGGGTACAGAAGAGGTTATCATTTCCGGTACCTTCACAGCAAATTCAATCGGTATTGTGTTCAATGCTAACGGCGGTACATTCGGCAGCACCGAAGAAACAACTGTTAACACAACATTCAACACAACAATCAATCTTCCCGCTGAGCCCACAAAAGCAGGCTACACCTTCAAGGGTTGGGCAACATCGGCAACTGCAACAAGCGGCTCAACATCACTTGGAACTCTTACCGAGGAAAGCGGCAAGTATTACGCAGTTTGGGAAGCAAACACGGTTACTTATTATATAGATGTATATGTAATGGATACAACCGGTGCTTACCCCGAAACTCCTGAAACAACAACATCAACCGGAAAGGTTGACAGTGAAGTAACATACACACCGACCGCAATGACAGGCTTCGAAATTGCTGAAGAAAGCGTTCTTGAAGGAACAATCCCCGCAACCGAAGAGCTTCACCTCGTTGTTAAGTATAAGAGAAATCAGTGGAACCTTATTACAACAATGGACGGCGAAACTGTTGATACCATTCCCTACTACTTCGAGCAGGCAGTAGCTGATCCTCCCGAACCTCAGAAGACCGGATACAGCTTCGGCGGATGGACTCCCAGCGTTCCCGAAACAATGCCCAACAATGATGTAACTCTTACAGCAACAATGAACCCCAATACTTATAATGTAATATATGATTATAAGGGCGGTACATATCAGGGTGCTGCAACAACATCTCTTCCCAAGACCTACGGCACGGTAATTCCTTCAAACGATATTGCAACAGATGCAATCGTTTATGAAGGTCACACCTTCGCCTACTGGGTAGTTGCAGGAACAGACACACCCGTTGAGTTCACCGAAACAACTCCCGTTGTTCCCGTTGACGGAATTACATTTGAGGCTGTATATACAGTTAATGAATACACCGTTACATACAGCAACAGAGGCACAACAGTTGCACAGTTTGAAGTTCCTTACGGAACAACAATCGAAGACATCAAGGCAAACTACGCTCCCGGCGAAGAGCTTAATCCCTACTATACAGGTCACACCTTCAAGGATTGGGCTTGGGATTCAATCGGAGCAACGATGCCTGCAAGAGACGTAACAGTTCTTGCTGATTGGAGTGTTAACACTTATAAGATTGAGTTCAATGAAAACGGCGGTTCACCTGTAACAGACATTGAAGTACCATTTAATTCATCAACCAATTTCTCCGGAGTAACAACAAAGAGCGGTTACAACTTTGAATACTGGTATCTTGATGATGAGAACACAAAGTTTAATGTTCCCACCGAAATGCCCGCACTTGATGAGCTTTACGGCTCAAGCACAATCACTCTCAACGCCAAGTGGAGTGTAAAGGCATACAGCATTACATTTGAATCAAAGGGCGGCTCTGATGTAGCAAAGATCGAGGCAAATTACGGTGACAGCATTCCTGCTCTTGCAACACCCGAAAGAAAGGGCTACACCTTTGATTACTGGTACTTGACCAATGAGAACACCAAGTTTGAAATCGGCACAACAATGCCCGCACTTGATGACCTCTACGGTTCAGCAAACATTACCCTTAATGCTAAGTGGACTGTAAAGACAATCACCATTACATTCGATTCAAAGGGCGGTTCAGCAGTAGCTCCCATTACATTGAATTACGGTGACTATATTGCTAACAGACCTGCTGATCCCACTATGGAAGGCTACACCTTCACAGGTTGGAACACCCAGGAAGACGGCACGGGCGATGCTTATACCGTTCCCGAATATATGGAGCATGACGAAGACATTACCGTTTATGCGACATGGGAAAAGAATCAGTACACAATCACCTTCAACTCAGACCAGGGTTCGGCAGTAGATCCCATAATAGCATATTACGGCGATCCCATCACGGTTCCCGCTGACCCCACAAGAGAAGGTTATGAGTTCAAGTATTGGTACTACAGAAATCGCGGTGAAGCATATGACTTCGGCACAACAATGCCCGCTCTTGATGTTAAACACAACATCAACACAAAGAGCATTACGCTCACAGCATTCTGGGAAATCCAGAAATATACAATTACATTTGATACCGACGGCGGATCGGCTGTAGCTCCTATCACGGAAGATTACGGTACGGCAATCACCAAGCCTTCTGATCCCACAAAGCCCGGTTATACATTCCTCAGATGGGATACCGAAATTCCCGGAACAATGCCTGCAAACAATATGACTATCAAGGCAGTTTGGGAAGCTAATGAATACACAATCGCATTTGAAGAGAATGGCGGTACAGATGTAGAAAACATCACAAAGGCATATGATACAGATGTAACTGCTCCCGCAAATCCCACCAAGAAGGGTCACAACTTCGTTCACTGGTATGAGCAGGGCAGTGAAGATACAGCATATGTATTCAATAAGATGCCTCTCGGCGGCGTAACACTTTATGCAAAGTGGGATGCTATAGAGTATACAATTAATATTAATGCAAACGGCGGTACAAACAAAGACGGTTCTGCAATCGAAAGCATTGCTCAGGATTACGGAACAGAAATCACAGCTCCCGCAGATCCTGTTAAGGAAGGTTATACTTTCAACGGCTGGTTTGTAGCAGGTACTGAAACCAAGTACACCTTCCCCGAAACAATGCCCGATGAAAACGTAAACATTGAAGCAAAATGGACTATTAACCCCTACGACGTAATCTTCTATAATTACGACGGAACAGAGTATAATAAGACATCACCTGATTTCGGAACAGCAATCGCTGCTCCCGAAGGCGAGCCCGTTCGTGAGCATTACACATTTGTAGGTTGGTCACTTACAAATGACACTACTGACGATGAGACAGAAACACCCATCGACTTTGCAACAGCAAATCTTACTGTTACGGTTGGCGGCAACAAGTTCTATCCCATCTTCAAGAGAGTTCCCGTAACACTTGAGCTTATCGCAAACTCCTCTGCAAGAGTAACAACCGACGGAGCAGAGCCTCCCATCACCGGTTATATTTACGGTATAGCAGCAAAGACCAATGTAGCAAAGCTTACCGAAAAATACCTTGCAGTTAAGGGCGACGGTGAACTCATAGTTACACCCACCAAGTACAATCTTTGCGGTACCGGCACAAAGGTTGAAGTTTATGATAATGTAGATCAGGTTGTTGTTGAAACCTACTACATCGTAATCTTCGGTGACCTTAACGGTGACTCTTATACCGACACGATTGACCGTTCAATGCTTATCAATGAAGTATTCGGCAACACAATCTGGTCGCAGCCTAAGAACCTTAACGATGAAGATAACGACGACTATGCTTACCATCTCGTGCTTGCAGCAGACCTTAACGGTGACGGTAATGTAAGAGATAATGACTTATCACTGATTACAGACGTTACCCTTTATGCTGCAACAATTAAGCAGGAAGTTGAATTGACAACAGAATCCAAAATGGTTTACCCCAGCTAAAAACTAAAAATTTATCCTGCGGGCGGCAGCACCGCCTGCAGGGCATCAATTAAAGCTTCCTGTGAACGAGCTTCGTTCAAATGGAGCTCGAAACTCAGAATCCTTTACTAAATTATGAAAAATAATCAAGGAGGGAAAAAAAGCAATATGACAAGCATTAAGAAAGTCGTAGCTATTGTACTTGCGTTCTTGATGATTTTCAGTTCTGCTTCGGTGCTTGCTTCCGCAAAGGTTGCAACAGCTTTTGACAGCGACAAAACCGCACTGAGCATTGAAACAAAATTCTTCTTGAATGACGAGCCGGTTGAGAGAGTAAAACCGGGCGACGAAGTTAAGGCTCGTGTCTATGTTGGTACCGATTATTATTCAAACGACAGCACATTGCTCTTCTTCTATGATAAAGATTTCTTTGTTCTTGATGAGGAATATACAACAGGTGCAGCGGTTGTATCCAACAATAGCGGAGTTAAGGGTATTATCAATCCCAATCCCGATCTTTCAAGCCAGGCTTACCTCACAGCAGATTATCTTGAGCAATACGGTGCAGTGCTTATCAACCTTGAGGTTGCAAGCATTAACAACGTAATGTATGATGCAAGTGATTGGCTTTTTGAAATCAAATTTACAGTTAAAGACACTGCAGGTTCAGCAGCAGATGACATCACAGGTGATCTCTTTGTTAATCCTGCAACAATCCAGAATACCACCGAAGAGGGCTTTGACGCAGTTGTTACTGTTCCCAAGGGCCCCTCAGACGGCACAGACGCAGATCTCTGGCCTATGTTCCTCTGGGATGCAGATGTAACTCTTAACAGCACACCCGTTACATCAGAAAGCACTGTAACATTCAACGCAAACGGCGGTGCATTTGAAACAGGCGATGCAGATTCACAGAGCTACACCGGCACAATCGAAACAGATGCAGTTCCCGTTCAGGCTCAGCCCGTTCGCAGCGGCTACACATTCCTTGGCTGGGATGATGCATCAGACGAAACAGAAACAGCAGCAGCACAGCCCGAAAAGTTCCAGAGAGAAGATCTTGTTCTTAACGCAGTTTGGGTTAAGAATGTTAACATCACCTTTGAAACAGACGGCGGCACAGAAATTCCTGCTCTTCTCGATAAAACTCCCGGAACAGAGTTCCCTGAAATAGCTGACCCCTCAAAGGATGGCTATACCTTCAGAGGCTGGGATCCTGCTCTTCCCGAGGTTTATCCCACAGAAGACACAACATATAACGCAATCTGGAAGCTCAACGTAACAATGACCTTCGACACACTCGGAGGCACAGAAATTGCAGAGCAGAAGGGTTATGCAGGTCAGAAATTTGATCCTGCAACAATCGCAAATCCCACAAAACCCGGCTATAGCTTCAGAGGATGGAGCCCCGCACTTCCCACTGCTTTCCCCGAGAAAGACACAACCTACACAGCTATCTATGAAGAGAAGCTTTACAGCGTTGAATACTATGTTGTTGAAAACGGTGTTGCAACTCTCAAGAGAGTTTCCCGTGTTGAATTCAACAAGGAAATCCCCACCGATATTATCAACGACCTTATCCCCGAAGGATACGCTCTTAACGGTTGGTACACAGACGAAGCCTGCCAGACCAAGCTTGAAGACGGCAAGGTAATGGAAGGAACAACTCTTAAGCTTTATGCAACATTTGAGGTTCAGTCATATGATGCAATCTTCAATGCAGCAGGCGGTTACTTCGATGGCGATGAGAGCAAAACAGAAGTTCCGGTCAACACTGTTTTTGATGAACCTATCACAGCTCCCGCAGCTCCCGTAAGAGAAGGCTATGTATTCAAGGGCTGGACTCCCGCAGTCGGCGTTATGGATACCGTTGGCGGCAAAACCTTCTATGCAACCTGGGAACTTGACGGAGAGAACACAGTAGTTTATCTTTGGAACAACACAGATGCTCCCAAGACAGACTATGAAGTATTCAACATTGCTTACACGGATTCAGTTGATATTCCCGCTGATCCCGATCTTAAGGGCTACACCTTCAGATTCTGGGGTGCAACAGCAGATGCAACCGAAGAAGCAGTAATTCCCGAAACAATGCCCGCAGAGAGCCTCGAGTTCTATGCAATCTGGGAAGTAAACAAATATAATGTTACTTTCGATGCAAACGGCGGTTATCTCTACGGCGACGAAACAAATCTTAAGAAGACCGAAAACCTTGCTTATAAGTCAGCTATCACAGCTCCCGGAGAAGAGGATGTTACAAAGGCAGGTTACGCATTTGCAGGTTGGGCAACAACAGCAGACGCAACAGCAGATGATGTTGTAGTTCCCGCAACAAGCGTTCCCGCAAACGACCTCACATACTACGCAGTATGGACTCCCGCAAAGGCAACTTACACAGTTGAATACTATATGCAGGGCCTTGACGGTGAATATGCTCTTGATTCTTCAAGAACACTTGAAGATGTTGAAGGAACAACAGAAGGAACTGTAACAGCTCCCGCACTTGAGAATATAACAGGTATGTTCACTCTCAATGAAGGTCACGCTGATTCAAAGCTTTCAGCTACACTTGCAGGTGACGGTTCAACAGTTCTTAAAGCATATTATTCACGCGACAGACACACCTACACCTTCACCAACACCGGTGACACAACAGTAACTCCCATTAACGCTTACTACGGCGAAACAATCGCAGTTCCCGGTCAGCCCTCTTGGGTTGGTCACACCTGGACTGGTTGGAGTGCTGAAATCCCCGGAGTAATGGGCACAGAAGATATTGAATTCAAGGGTAATTGGGATGTTAACATCTATGATGTAACCTTCTACGCTAACGGCGGTTATCTCAATGGCGACAAGTCATTGACTGAAAAGAAAGAGCCCGTTGAGTTTGAAAAGGAAATCCCCGTTCCCGAAGCAAAGAGAGACGGTTATGAATTCTCAGGCTGGGCAGCTTCAGCAGATTCAAAGGTTGAAGTTGATGTTCCCGAAACAATGGGCGATGAACCCGACGGTCTCAATTTCTATGCAATCTGGACTGCAAATACAAATACCGCTTATAAGGTAGAGTATTATATGCAGGGTCTTGACGGTGAATATGTTCTTGATGACAGCAGAACATTCAACGGAACAGGCGAAACAGACACAAAGGCAACAGCTTCTGAGCTTGAAGGTCTTGAAGGTATGTTCACTCTCAATGCTGAGAAGTCAACACTCGAAGCAAATATTGACGGTGACGGCACAACAGTTCTTGAGGTTTACTATTCACGCGATAAGCATATCTATACTTTCACAAACACCGGTGACACAGTAATCGATCCTATGGAGCTTTACTACGGTGCACCAGTAACAGAGCCCGTTCCCACAAAGGAAGGTCATGATTGGGCCGGTTGGACTCCCGCTGTTCCCGAAACAATGGGCACAACGGATATGACCTTTACCGGAAACTGGACTACACTTAAATATAAGGCAACCTTCTATGCTAACTCAAAGGGCTCAACCGATGCTTATTTCGGCACACCCGGTGAAGTTAAAAAGGAATATGATGTATACTACGGCAATCCTCTTACTCCCACCAGACCCAGCAGACCCGGTTATAACTTCAGGGGCTGGTCAAAAACAGACGGCGGAGCAGCAGAGAATCTTCCCGCAACAATGCCTGCAAACGCTCTTGAGTATTATGCAGTTTGGGAAGAATCAGACGGTATCAGCTATACAGTTGAATATTACCTTCAGGATACAAAGGGCGAGTTTGTAATTGATAACTCAAAAACCCTTTATCCCACAGGTGTAACGGGCGAAACCGTAAAAGTTCCCGCTCTTGAAAATGTGGACGGTATGTTCTACCCCACAACTCACGAAAATGAGCTTCTTGAATCAACAATTGCTGGTGACGGTTCAACAGTTCTTAAAGCATACTATGCAAGAAATCAGTACACCTTCAAGGCATTTGTTGACGGTGAAGAGGTTGAAAGCACAACATATTACTATGATGCAATAGTTTCGGCTCCCGAGAAGCCCGCAAAGGTTGGCTATGCTTGGGATAACACCTGGTATTCAGATGCAGCTTGCGAAACTGCAACAACAGTTCCCGGCAAAATGCCTGCAAATGATGTAACGGTTTATGCAAAGCTCGTTGCTCAGCAGGTAATGGTTACAATCGTTGTTAACTATGAAGACCAGATTAACGGCGGAACACAGACAGTTTCCGTAAACACCTACAGAGGCACAGCAGACAGCATCATCCAGATAGTTGATGAAATGCCTGCAAATCCTGCCGAAAACACAACCTATATTCTTGTTGCAGACCTTCCCGATGCAAACAGCACTCTTGTAAGTGAGCTCGCTCACTATGCATATGATGCTCAGGCAAACGCTGGCTTCAACGCAACAAACACAAAGGTTAATGCAGACGGCACAACAGAAATCAATGTTTACTACGCTCCCGTTTCATATACTATTATATATATGAACGAAGGCAGCCAGTGGGACAGCAAGACTCTCACCTACGGTGCAGCTTATGAGCTTCCCGCAAACGAGCCTAAGAAAGACGGTTATGCATTCCTCGGCTGGTATCTCGGCGAGGATAAGGCTGAAACAACAGATGTTGTATTAGGTGACAGAACCTACACAGCCAAGTACGAAAACATTGACTACACAATCACATATGTTTACACATTTGAAGGCAGCACAGAGGTTCCCGCAGCAATCGCAGCAACCAAGCCTGCCGATGTAACAGGTAAGCATATCAACGATCCCATCGACGTTACTCCTCCCGCAGCAGTTGCTGGTTATGAGTTCGACGGTTGGGTGCTTCCCGAAGGCAACACAGGCGTTGTTGGCACAAGCGATGTTACCGTAACCGGTAACTGGACAGCGATTGACCGCCTTATCGATTATGAAGTAACCGGCGATATTCCCGATGGCTACACAGCTCCCGTGGATATTGAAGGTGCACATATCGGCGATGTTGTTAAGGCTGATGAACCCGACGAGGTTCCCGGTTATGAATTCTCAGGCTGGGATATTCAGGGTGCAGTAGACGGTAAGGTTGGCACAAG
Organism: uncultured Clostridia bacterium; assembly: GCA_937880805.1. Classification (GTDB taxonomy): domain Bacteria; phylum Bacillota; class Clostridia; order Oscillospirales; family Acutalibacteraceae; genus CAG-177. The sequence goes on along the minus strand of CALGRR010000033.1, from coordinate 22,156 downwards.
CAATGTAACCGTAACAGGTTCTTGGTCAAAGATTCCTTACGATGTAACTTATGTTTACGCAGGAACAACTCCTGACGGATACAAAGCTCCCACAGCTATCACTCTCACAATCGGTGATAAGATTGAGGAACCCGAAGTAGAAATTCCTGCAGGCTATACTCTTGTATGGACTTCAACCGATGAAGACGGCATTATGGGAACAGAAGCTGTAATCTTAACCGGTACTTGGGCAAAGATTCCTTATGCAGTAACTTATGTTTACGAAGGCGACATCCCCGAAGAACTTAAGGATAAAGTTCCCGAAGCTATCACTCAGACCGTAGGCGAAGAAATCAAGCTTCCCAATGTAGAAATCCCCGCAGGCTATAAGCTTGACTGGACAATGACTGATGCTGACGGCATTATGGATGCAGCTCCCGTAACCGTAACCGGTACCTGGTCAAAGCTTCCCGTTGGCGTAACATATGAATACAAGGGAACAGTTCCCTCGGGCTACACAGCTCCTCCCGCTATCAGCCTCACAATCGGCGATAAGATTGAGGAACCCGAAGTAGAAATCCCCGCAGGTTATACTCTTGTATGGACATCAACAGATGCTGACGGCATTATGGGCACAGAGCCCGTTCTTATGACCGGTACTTGGGCAATGATTCCTTACGATGTAATTTATGTTTACGCAGGTTCAACACCTGACGGATACACAGATCCCGCAGCTATCACTCAGACTATCGGCGAAACAATCAAGATTCCCGATGTAGTAATCCCCGCAGGCTATACGCTTGACTGGACAATGACTGATGCTGATGGCATTATGGATGCAGCTGATGTAACCGTAACCGGTACATGGAGCTACATTCCCTACACAATCACTTATGTATATGCAGGCGATGTTCCTCAGGGTGCAGAACCTCACGCAGTTGTAAATGCACACATCGGCGTAACTGTTGAAAAGCCCGTAATCGATAAGGTTCCCGGCTACACAGTTTCAGAGTGGGTACTTGAAGGCGATGTTGACGGCAAGGTTGGTGCAGGCAATGTAACTGCAACCGCAACCTGGACTCACAACACCTACAGCGTAACCTACACCTTCACCGGTGATGTTCCCGAAAATGCAAACAAGCCCGCAGATAAGGTTAATACCGCTTACTACGGCGATCCCATCGACCTCACCGAGCCCGACGAAATCGAAGGCTTCACCTTCGGCGGCTGGAATGTTGAAGGTGCAGCAGCAGATAACACAGTTGCAGAAGCTGATGTTAAGGTAACCGGTAACTGGACCCGTAACACTCACAAGGTTATCTTTGATGAAAACGGCGGTACACCTGTTACAGACGGAACATACAGCTACGGAGCAACCATCAATGCTCCCGAAGTAACAACAAGACCCGGCTATGCATTCAAGTATTGGTATGAAACCGATGAAAACACCGAATTCGATTTCGCAAATTCATCGATGCCCGACCGTGATGTAACTCTTACCGCAAAATGGGAAGCAAACGGTCACACAATCACCTTTAATTCAAACGGCGGTTCAGAAGTTAAGCAGATAAGTGAATCGTTCGGAACAAAGGTTGAAGCTCCCGCAGCTCCCACACGCGACGGTTACACCTTCGCTTACTGGTATGAAACCGATGAAACTGCAGAGTTTGTATTCCCCTATGTAATGGAAGACAGAAATGTTGTACTTACAGCTAAGTGGAATGTAATCCCTGTAACAATCGATTATAAATTCACCGGTAATTATCCCGCTTCAGTTACAGAACCCGCTGATGTAATCGCAAAGATTGGCGATACTGTTGATGTAAGCGATAATTATGATGTTTACGGCTACACATTCGAAGGCTGGAAGAGCGTTGAAGGTGCAGTTGATAACGGCGACGGAACCTACACCGTTGGCACAAACACCAAGATTACCGTAACCGGTAACTGGGTAATCAACCAGTACACAGTAACCTTCGACAGCAAGGGCGGCACAGCAGTTGCTCCCGTAACACAAGATTACAATACTGTTGTCAGCGAGCCCTTCCCCGCACCCACAAAGACAGGTCACACCTTTGATAAGTGGGTAATCGCAGGTACAGCAGATGCTTACGACTTCTCATCAAAGCTTGTTGCTGATGTTAACCTTGAAGCAGTATGGACTCCCATCCTTTACACAATCACATTCAATTCAAACGGCGGCACAGCTGTTGATAAGATTGAAGCATACTATGAGGCAGACATCTCTGCAAAGCTTCCTCTTGATGAAAATATGGTGAAGGATGGCTACACATTCGGCGGCTGGCTCAAGAACGGCGTAGCTTATAAGCTTCCCGCAACAATGCCCGCAGAAAGCTTCAGACTTGATGCAAACTGGATTGCAGCAGGCGACACCGCGTACACTGTAAATATCTATCTTATGGATACAACCGGTGCATACAGCAGCGAGCCCAGCAACACAGTTCCCGGCAGCGGCACAACAGGCGAGCTCGCAACATACGATGCTCCCGCAACACTTGAAGGCTTTACGCTTGACGAAGCAAAGAGCGTTCTCAGCAAAACAATCGCTGCAGACGGCACAACAACTCTTGAAGCATACTACAAGAGAAATGTGCACACAGTAACATTCTCAAATACTTATGATGCAGCTTATGAGGGTGACTCCGCAGGCACATATTATTATGAGATGATGATTACTGCTCCTTCAAACGAGCCCGTTCGTGAAGGCCACAGCTTCGGCGGTTGGTACACCGACATCAACGATGAAACAACCAAGCTCGTTGCAGGCGAAACAAAGGTTCCCGACGGCAATGTAACATATATTGCAAAGTGGAATGTTAACACCTACAACGTAACATATTTTGCAGACGGCGTTCAGGTTGATAAGGACACATTCGATTACGGTAAAGAAGTAACCGAAACCGATGTTGTTCCCACCAAGACCGGCTACACCTTCAGCCACTGGTACGAAACCGATGAAGCAGTTGAGTTCGTATTCGGCGAGGCAATGCCCGCAAGAAACATCGTTCTTAACGCAGCATGGACTGCAAATGATGTAGCTGTCACCTATGTGTTTGAAGGTGATGTTCCCGCAGAGGCAGTTAAGCCTGCTGATAAGGCAGATGCTCACATCAATGATGTTATTGACGTAACAACTCCTGAAGAAGTTTACGGCTTCACCTTCCACGGCTGGACCGTTGAAGGTGCAGATAAGAACGAAAAGGGTGAATATGTTGTTGATACAAGAGCAGTAACCGTAACCGGTAACTGGACTCGTAACGACTACACAATCACCTTCGACAGCAAGGGCGGCTCACCCGTAGAGGATATTACGAAGCCCTATATGACTGTAGTTGATGAACCCACAGATCCCACAATGACAGGTTACACCTTCGATAAGTGGGTAATTGCAGGAACAACAACAGAATATGACTTCACAGCTCCTCTCACCGCTGATGTTGCTCTCGAAGCAAAATGGAATCCCAACACATACACAATCACCTATGTAACAGGTGAGGGTGCAACTCAGATTCCCGCTAAGGACTATGTTTACGGAACAAACACAGCAGCTCCCTCAGATCCTTCAATGCTCGGCTACACATTCAGCCATTGGTATGAAGGCGAGGATTCAGCAGTTAAGTTTGAATTCGGCAAGGCAATGCCTGCAAGAAACATCACTCTTAACGCTGCATGGACCGCAAACAATGTTTCAATTACCTACACATTCATCGGCAACGTTCCCGCAACCGCAGTTAAGCCCGCAGATAAGGCAGATGCTCATATCGGCGATGTAATCAATGTTGATGAGCCCGCAGCAGTTGCAGGTTACACATTCAACGGCTGGACTGTAAACGGTGCAGATAAGAATGAAAAGGGTGAATATGTTGTTGATACAAGAGCAGTAACCGTAACCGGTAACTGGACTATCAACAGCTACTCAGTCAAGTTTACAGATTATAACGGAACAGTTCTCACAGAGGGCACATTCACTTATGATACTGTAATCGCAATCAAGCCCGCAACCGATCCTTCAAGAGAGGGCTACACATTCCTCGGTTACTATGCAACAATCGACGGTGAAAAGGTTAAGTTTGAAGACGGAGCAAAGGTTCCCGCAACAGATGCAACCTATGTTGCTGAATACGACATCAACTCCTATGATCTCGTATTTACAGCCGGCGAAACAGAGCTTGTAAACGAAAAGGTTGAATACGGTAAGGATCTTGCATCCTACATTCCCGATGCTTCAACCGTTCCCGCTAAGGAAGGCTACAGATTTGCAGGCTGGGCACTCGCTTCAGCTCCCGCAACAGCAGTTGCAGTTGCAGAAAAGATGCCCGCAAACGCTCTCAGCTATGTTGCTGTTTATGAATCAAGCGTTTATAACGTTTACTACTATGTAAAGGTTGTTGACGGCGACGATGCAACAACCGATACCTTCAAGCTTGTTTCAACTTCAAGAGTTGAATTCGGTGCAGTTATCGGCGACAGCTCAAACTATGCTCCCGCTGAAGGCTATGAATTCAATGGCTGGTATAAGGATGAAGCAATGAACAATAAGCTTGCAGCAGACGAAACAATGGGCAACGGCAAGCTCTACCTCTATGCAACAGAAACTGCAAACACTTATAATGCAGTCTTTGATGCAAACGGCGGTAAGTTTGCAGACGGTGAAACAACCGCAACTGTTCCCACAATCTTTGAACAGTCAATCGTTGCTCCTGCAGCTCCCACAAAGGTTGGCTACAACTTCGTTGGATGGACTCCCGTAGTTGGTATTATGGATACCGTTGGCGGCAAGACATTCAAGGCTCAGTGGCAGGCTATTGAAGGTGCATTCACAGCTACATATTATGTAGACGGCGAAGTATATGAAGAGTATGCTATCGCAGCAGGCGATTCGCTCGACGTTCCTCAGGATCCCGATAAGAAGGGTTATGAGTTCCTCGGCTGGGCTCCCGCATCAGTAGCAGAACCCACCGAAAGCGATATTGTTAACCTTGAAGGCGTGGTAATGCCCGCTGAAAATCTTGAATATAATGCAGTGTTCAAGGCAGTAAGTGCAGACGTAACCTTCTATAAATTCGAGGATACCGACAGAGGTCCTGCTTATAACACCGATTCAATCGGCTATGAAGTTTACAATGAGAAAGCTTACATCTTTGGTGATACCTTCAAGATTCTCGAAGCTCCCGCACTTGTAAACACAGCAGGCCAGTCAATCGATGCTTACTACACCTTCCTTCACTGGGTTGACGATGAAGGCAACACCTATGAAGCAGGCGAAGAAATCGAGATGAAGGGCGAAATCAACTTCTATCCTGTATACGAAAGAGTAACAGTTAAGCTTGTTCCTGTTGAAGGTTCAACAACAATGATCGAAAGATATGTCGGCGGTGCTGAAGTAATTGAGTCATATAATGACGGCTACTCAGTAACAGCAGACAGATACACCGCTGATGCCGGCTTCGACAAGTGGTTTATCTACGGTCTTGCAGAAGGACTTGACAATAGTAACAATGTTCTTGACGGATATATCAAGGTTAGCGGTGACGGTTACTATACTGTAGAGTATGTAACTGGCTCGGCAATCGGTACAGGCGTGAAGATTTCGGTTTACGACAACTTTGATACTTCAGCACCTGTTGAGGAATTCCATATCATAATCTTCGGTGATGTAACCGGCGACGGTTATGTTATGGCAACTGACATTAACATTATAAGATTGGATGTTAATAATTTCGGATCATTGAATACGGAATGGTTGTTCAGAGCAGCAGATGTAACCGGTGACGGATACATTATGTCAACAGATGTTAATATTGTAAGACTTGTTGTAAACAACTTTGCAACACTCAATCAGGTTACAGGTCTTGCACAGTAAGTTGATGTTAAGTTTTTAATCCTCAAAGGGGAGGGGTAAAATCCTCCTCTTTGAGAAACTTACGTTAAGCTCCTAACTCCCCAAAGAAGAAAATCATACAGATTATTAATCTGTTTTAAATAACCCAAAATAAAAAGGGAGGAATTAATTGCATGAAAACTCTTAAACGCATAGTTTCTGTTGCTCTTGCTTTTCTGATGATTTTCGGCAGCGTTTCAATCCTCGCCTCTGCAGAACTCAATGACGGTAACGGAAATTCATTTGTTTTAACAACAAAGTTTTACCGTTATGATGATGCTGAAAGAGACTGGATTCCTACAACAAAAGCTGCCAAGGGCGAAGAAATCAGAGTAAGAATCTTTATGGAATCAGATTTCTATGCAGGTACGCATACACTCTTTTGGTTATTTCCCAGCGATTTTATGACCTTTAACGGTGATTTATATTCACAGGATAGAACCAACCCCACGCTTTACACCAGCCCCAGACGCGGAGAAGCGTTTGAAAACGTGTATGATGAGGATTCAATTCCTTATATTTACGAATGGGCTGTTGATGTTATCACAGCACTTGCACCCGGTGAATCGAGTGCAAATGACTCAGCACAGCAGACTATTACTAACGGTTATCTCACCGAAGCTGACTATAATAATAAAGGTTGGCTTACCATAACAAACTCAGATATGGCTGAGGCAGTTAAGCTGACTTCAGATTATTATCTGTATGAAATTAGCTTTACTGTTAATGGTGATGCAAATGGTGTGGGCACATTTAAGACACCTGAAACTATAATGCTTACACCTGAAAGAAAGAATGGTATTGTAAATATTGACCGTCATGCATCGGCAGAAGATATTATTAATGCTGAAAATATGCGTCAGTATCAGGCGTCATGGACTCTCGATCAGGATGCATATGTAACAACACAGAGCACATTTACCTTCAATGTTGACGGTACAGCAACAACAAAGGCTGCTGATATCGGAACGGTTTATAACACAAATAAAGAAGCAGACGGTGAAACAAATTACACCGTAACCGATCCCGCAATCGGCAAGGTATTCCTTGGCTGGGACGATGCTGCAACAGCAGATGTAGAAGAAAAGTATACTTCCGCAGAAGTAGCAGCTATGACAGTTGGCTATGAAGATATGACCTTCAACGCAGTGTTTGAGGCAGCAGAAGCTTCCTACGGCGTAAAGGTTGTTAAGCAGAACCCCAACGGCACATGGCCCACAGCAGAAGAAATCGCTGCTATAACACCCGATTATTGGGAAACAGAGCTTGACGGTGCAACACCTGCAAGACTCGGTTCTGTTATCAATGCAGAAGATTATGTTGCCCCCGCAGGCTTCACAGTTAAGAATACCGATGCATCCGTAACAGTTGATGCAACTGATGATGATATTCTTGTTGTTGAGCTCCAGAGAAATACCGTATCGGTAACCTTCGACGGCGGCGACACAATAACAGGTCTCTTCGGTTCAACTCAGACTGCACCCAAGAAGACCACAGATGCTGGCTACAGCAACGAAGGCTGGTACACAGCAGACGGCGTTAAGGTTGCAGACGATGCAGGCGAATTCACAATGCCCGCAGAAGCAGCAAACTATAAGTCAAATATCGTTGCAGATAAGCAGGATGTAACTGTTAACGTAACATATTATGACGGCTTCCAGGAGAAGCTTGTAACAGTTCCCGTTACTCTTGAAGATGTAACCGCAACCGGCAGAAATGTTGAAATCGTTTCATATATAGGCTCACCCGTAGAAGGCACAGACTATATCCTTATCAGCGATATAACTGAGGCTGCAAAGCTTGAGCATTATCAGTACGATTCAACAAGCAGCTCAAATAACCTTAAGGGTGTTGCAGGTGCAGAAGGTCTCACTCTTACCGTTGGCTATGCACCCAAGCCCTACAAAGTAGTATTTGACACAACAATAAACGGTGTTGCTGGTAGGACATATAATAAGGCTTACGGCTCAACCGTTGCAGCTTCCGAGCTTCCCACCGAAGCAGAAATGGAAGCAGCAAAGCCCGGCTACAGCTTTGAAGGCTGGTATGCCGATGTTAATGACGAAGCAACCAAGTTTGTTCCCGGCGAAACAAAGGTATCGGGTGCAGAAACCTATACCGCTAAGTTCACAGCTAACCAGGTGAAGGTTAACTATGTATTCGCAGGCGAAGAAGGCCACGGCGTTGCAAATCCCTATCCCGATGGCAAGACCGCTATCTATGATGATGTTGTTGAGCTTCCCACGATAACAGCTCCCGAAGGCTGGGAATTCAAGTGGACAGTAAGCGACACAGCTATCGACTATGGCAATGAATACAGAGTGGGCGAGCAGGATGTTACCGTAACCGGTACATGGGCACGCAAGACCTACAAGATCACATATTATTATGATGAGAATAAGGTATCAACCGTATTCGATAAGCCCGTAGAAGTTAAGTTCGGTGATCCCATTCCCGCTGATTTAGTTGCTTCTCAGGCAGGTAAGCAGTTTATTGAATGGTCATATGAGCTTGAAGACGGCACAGATTATGTTGAGGCAACAAATAAGATGCCTGCTCATAACCTTGTTGCTATTGCAACTCTTCAGGATATTATCTATACTGTTCAGTTTATGAAGTATGAGAATATCATTGACGGTGAAGCAAGTGCATTCGGTTCAGATACCGCTAAGTATATGGGTTCAATCGATACTGTTCCCGATACAACCGAAGAAGGCTATAACTTCGCAGGCTGGAAGTATGAAGACGGCACACCCGCAACCTTCCCCACAGTTATCTCCTTCCAGAATGAGGAAACAGGTGCATATATTTCAGTTCCCGAAGACGGCAACTGGACTCTCCTCGGTAACGCAGCAACCGCAAAGGTTTATGCAACCTACACACCGAAGACAATCAATGTTACATTTGATCCCGATGGCGGTTACTTTGTAATCGAGGGTGAAAAGGTAACAGTTGCAAAGGTTCTTGAAACCAACTTCGGCGAAAAAATCGAGAAGCCCGCAGATAACTGGAATATCGCTAAGGACGGCTACACATTTATGATGTGGGATCCCACATTCACAGATGGCGATACAGTTCAGAGCGAAGATGCAGCACATTATATTTACACAGCACAGTGGCTTCCCAATGTTGAATATAAGTTTGCAGGCAACGTTCCCGCAGAGCTTAAAGACAAGGTTCCCGCCACAGAAGAGGGCGTTGAATGGGATACTATTATCACCGTTCCCACCTTCAGCGTTGACGGCTACAGCTATGATTTAACTATTGAAGGCGAAGATGTATTTGATAACGAAGACGGAACCTTCAATATGGGCACAACTCCCGTAACAGTAACCTACACATGGCATGCTGACAATCACGTTAAGTACACAGTTAACACCTGGTTTGCAAAGGTTGGTTCAGCAGAATATGAAGAAGGCGAGCCTCTTACACTCTACGGAACAACAGGCGACACAATCGTTCTTTCCGATGATGTTAAGAATGCATACAAAGGCTTCACATTCAGCAAGCTTGAGCCCGCTGATAAGGTAATCACAGGCGACGGCCTTGCAGAGGTTAACGCTTACTTCAACCGCAAGATGATTGATGTGGTTGTTAAGGACGGCGAAGGCGAAACAATCATTGATACCGAAGTTCAGTTCGGTGACACAATCGATCAGCCCACAACAACTCCCGATCCCGTAAATCCCGGTGAAGAGTTTGAAAAGTGGGTAGACGAAAACGGAAATGATATTGATTGGAACAAGCCTATTGACAGCGAAGATCCCATCGTTATCGTTCCCAAGTTTGAGAAGATTGACTATAAGGTAACTTATGCAACTGCAGGCGATGTTCCCGCAGGCTATGAACTTCCCAATGCTGAATATAAGAACCTCACAGAAGCACATTACGATGATCCCGTTGCAGTTCCCGCTTGGAACAACGATACAGTTCCCGGCTACGATGTAACAATCACTGTAGCAGGTGCTAACGGTACAGAAGGTGCTTACACAGTAGGCGAAGGCAATGTAACAGTTACCGCAACCTGGAGCAAGGATAAGTTCGATGTTACATATGTAACAGTTGGCACAGCTCCCGCAGGCTACACACTTCCCAATAATGTTATAGGTAGTGCAACAATCGGCACAGCAATCGAAATTCCCGCTTGGGTAGCTCAGGGTGCTCCCGCAGGCTACACTCTCGGCTTCGATGTAAGCGGTGCCAAGAAGCTTGATAACGGCTCATATGAGGTTTATAACTCAAATGTAACCGTAACAGCAACCTGGAATTATGTAAACTACACCGTTGATTATGTAACAGTAGGCACAGCTCCCGAAGGCTATGACCTTCCCGCAGACATCACCAATGCAATCATCGGCAAAGAGTTCTCAGTTCCCGCATGGGATAAGGAAGCAATTCCCGGCTACAACGTAGAAATCAAGGTTGATAACGCAGTTCTCACAAACGGCGTTTACAGCGTTGGTACTAAGGATGTAACCGTAACAGCAACCTGGACTTATAAGAAGTTCACAGTTGATTATGTAACAGTAGGCACTGCTCCCGCTGGCTATGAGCTTCCCGCTGATGTTACTGATGCAATCATAGACACAGAAGTTGCAGTTCCCGATTGGGCATATGCAGAAGCACCCGCAGGCTACACAATGAAGCTTGAGGTTAACGGTGCAGTTGACGGCAAGGTTTATGACAGCGACGTAACCGTAAAGGTAACCTGGGAATATGTTCCTTATACAGTAACATATTCATTTGATAATACTGCTCCCGCAGGTGCAGTTGTTCCCGCTGTTGAAAATGTTCACGTTGGCAAGGTTATCACTCTTGCAACTCCCGCAGCTGTTTCAGGCTATAAGTTCAACGATTGGGTTGTAACAGGTGCAACCAAGAATGCAGACGGCACATACACAGTAGGTGCAGGCAATGTTACTGCAGTTGGTTCCTGGTCAGCAGAAAGCGGCATCACATATAAGGTTCTCAGATGGTTTGAAATCATCGGTAAGGACGGTCAGTATGCAGCAGAAGCAGAGGCAATTACATTCACAAACGGTGTTGCAGGCCAGATCGCAACCTACAATGTAACAGTTCCCGGCTTCACATATGCTAAGACCGAACCCGCCGATGCAATCATCAAGGGTGACGGCACAACACTCATTAATGTTTACTATGACCGTAAGACAGTTGATGTAACAATCCTCGGCGAAGATGATAAGCCTATCATTGAAACCGAAGTTGAGTTTGAAGATAAGGTTCAGAAGCCCGAGGATCCCAAGCCCAGCGACGAGGGTACGAAGTTCGATCATTGGGAATATGAAGACGGCACACCCGTTGAATGGCCCATCACTGTTGAGAGTGAGGATCCCATCACAATCAAGCCCGTATTCGTTCCCAACACCTACAGAGTAAACTTCTATGAAGCTGCAGGCAAGGTATATGCATATGATGACCTTGAATACAAGTCAACTATCGAGAAGCCTTCAGGTGTTCCCGTTGTTAAGGGCTATGACTTCATCGAGTGGCGCAGAGGCAGCGTTGAAGGTGCAGCATGGGCAGCAACCGATACTGTTCCCGTAAACGGCGTTGACTACTATGCATACTTCGAGCCCAGAACAGACATTACTTATGAAATTCATAAGTACTTCCAGGCTGTTGGTTCAACAGGCTGGGATGATGCAGAATATGATTTTGATATTGTTGAAAACGCAACAGCAGGCAGCAAGGTAACTCTTGACCTTGAAGAGCTCGCAGTTCCCGGATTCACAATTGATGAAGCAAGCTCAACCTATAAGGATGTTGTAATTGCAGGCGACGGTTCAACAGACTTTGTAATCTTCTATAAGAGAAACAATGTAATTGTTAACATTAACGGTGAAGATGTAGTTCTTCCCGCAGGCGACACAATTACAAAGGAAGAGCTTGAAGAAATCATTGAAGATACCAAGGATGACGGCTACAACTATCCTCAGTGGAAGGATGAAAACGGCAATGTTGTAACATTCCCGTACACTGTTCCTCCCACAGGCGGCAGCCTCATTCCCGTAACAAATCCCAAGTATTTCACAATCACATTTGTTGATAAGGACGGCAATGAAATCAAGTCAGAGAATCTTGCTTATAAGTCAGACCTTGTACCTCCCGCACATCCCGATTGGGAAGGCTATAAGCCCGCAGGCTGGTATAACGTTGCTGACGATACAGCAATTCCTGCAACAGTTCCCGCAACCAACGCAACCTATAAGGCTGCTTATACAAACAGCACCAACACCGGATATGCAATCACCATCTATATGATGGACCTTGAAGGTAACTACACCATCAAGACAACAACTGCCGCATACGGCACAACCGGTGATGAAGTAAGAATTCTTCCCGAAAGCTACACCGGTCTTTATGAGGATACAACACATCCCGACAGAAACCTCACAGACACAATCGCAGCTGACGGTTCAACCGAACTCAGAATCTACTATGCAAGAAAGCAGTTCAACGTAACCTTCGACGGCGGTGAACCCATTGCGGTTTACTACGGTGCAGCACTTCCCAAGGTTGAAGAACCCACAAAGGTTGGTCAGAAGTTCACAGGCTGGACAGATGCCGACGGTAAGGCTCCTGCAGATTATGCTGCAATGCCTGAAAAGGATCTTGCATTCACCTCTGATTGGGATGATGTATACTACACAATCACTTATATTATCAACGGTGTTCAGAAGCCCGTTAAGTATAAGTACAACGAAGTTGTTGCAGATCCCGAAACTCCCAACGAGCCCGGCATGACATTCACAGGCTGGACTCCCGCAGTTCCCGATAAAATGCCTGCTAACGATCTTATCATCGTTGCTCAGTTCGGCACAGCATACTACACAGCAACATACCTTGACGATGTAAACGGCGAAGTATTTGCTGAGTACACAGTAATGTTCGGTCAGGCAATTCCTGTTCCCGAAGAGAAGCCCACAAAGGCTTATCATACATTCGTAGAATGGGTAAATGCATACGATACAATGCCTGCAGAAAACATAACAATCGTTCCCAAGTTCAACAGAGATCCTGTTAAGCTTGTTCCTATGGACGGTTCAGATACTGTTATTGACAGAGATGAAATGATTATCTATGGCTTTAACAGCGACAGATTGAGCGAAAGCATCATCCGTGAGAAATTCCTCAAGGTTGAAGGTGACGGTTACTTCACCATTGATACTGCAGTTGAAGGTCTTCCCTTCTACGGCACAGGTGCTGTTGTTAAGCTTTATGATAATGCCGATCCTTCAGGAGAACCCATCGAAACCTATGTAATCATCGTATTCGGCGACCTTAACGGTGACGGAAGAATCAATGCTTCGGATGATTCAATCATCAGCAGCGAGATTTCAGCAGCTAACTATGATGAACTTTGGTCATATGCAGCACTTCCCGGCTACAACAAGTATAAGGTAATGGCTGCAGATATTAACGGTGACGGATTGGTTAACGCTACCGACAGATCAACAATTTCAAATGTTACTCTCGGAAGTGAAAGAATCGATCAGGCAACCAAAGAGGTTATTCGTGCAGATGTTTAACCTGAATTAACAAATTTTCCCGGGGGAGGGTAAGCCCTTCCCCGGGAACACAAGGAAAATCCCTCGCTTTCAAAATTAAAAGCGGTTGTGCAACGCTTTTAAGTACCGGTTTCGGTATAAAACAAAAAAGGAGGAATTCTTGCATGACTAAAATTAAAAGGTTAGCAGCAATGGTTCTTGCCTTCTTGATGATATTCAGTTCTGTTTCAGTTGCTTCAGCATGGAATGTCGCTGATGACGATCCCAATAATGTAAGCATCAGAACCGAAATATTAAGAATAGAAGCAGACGGAGATTTGGTGGTAACCGATAAGGTTAAGCAAGGCGAAACCGTAAAAGTAAGAGTCTATGCAGAAACAGGCTATTACACGAATGCAGGCACCTTGCTTTTCTTCTTTAACAGTAACTTCTTTGATGCTGCAGTTTCAAACTTTACCGTTGGCTCATACTATAAAGCACTTCCCATCGGTATGGAGGCTGTTGTTGATACAGAAGCATCATCAAGCAAAGAGAAGCTTCTTGTAGCTCTCGGCGTTATTGATCAGACCTTCGCAAATGCAAATAATTTTGTTTTAATTAACTATCAGCTTGATTCTCAGTCACAGAACATCAAGCTTAACAAAGATGCAGTTCTTTTTGAAATGGATCTTGCTGTTAAGAGCGATGTGGCTGCAGGCACTGTAGGCAAATTCTTTATTGAAGATGCCACAATATTAAGCAAAGCACAGCAGAACGGCGTTGTTAATATTCCCAAGGGTCCCTTCGGCGGATATAACAGCAGCTGCGTTTCAATGAACGGCTGGACTCCCGTATTCACGAGTGAAGACAGCCAGGTTGAGCTTTATAATACTCTTGTTTCCGTAACCTTCGATGCAGATGGCGGCTCTTTCACAGATGCACAGGGAAACAAAAAGAGCGTTGAGATTATGGAAGGTGAAGCAGGTGCTGCTCTTACCGTTGCTGCTCCCGAAAAGAACAATTATAAGTTCCTCGGCTGGCTTGCATCAGGTTCAACCACCGCAACAGAAGTAACAGTGTTCCCCACAGCGGATACAACCTATACCGCATCCTGGAAAAGCACGGTTGCAGCAGATAAAACTCTTGCTTTCAAAACTGAGTTCTACAGATTTGACGGCACAGAGTGGGTAAAGACTCAGAGAGTCAAGCCCGGTGAAGAAGTTCAGCTCAGACTTTTTGTTGATACTTCTTACTATACCAACGCCGGTGAAATCATTCTTTTCTATGATAATGATTTCTTCCTCAATCCTACCGGTGTTAAAGAGAACTCATCAAATGTTCTCACATTCAATGATGATCCCGCTTCATCAGCAGCTATGACAGGTGCTCACGGCGATTATATGTATATTTCAAGCAAAAACTTCGCTATCAAGGATCTTGTTGATAACGGCTGCATAACAAGCGAATTTGCAAGCACTCACGGTGCATACACTATTGCCTATAAGTTCAACCCCTCAACCGGTAATGTTCTTTCAGGTGATGAATGGTTTGCATCAATTCCTATGATTGTAAGCCCCAATGCTTCAGGCGAGGGTGATTGCTTTATCGTTGATAACACACTCCTTACTCCTGACAGTGAAGGCTATATCAATATTCCCGTAAGTGCAGAAGATCTTGACGACGATTTCTCACAGGGTCTCTGGCTTTGGGAAGTTGCTCTCACAACAGAGAGCTACCCCGTTTCAATCGAAAGCAGCATTACTTTTGATGCAAACGGCGGTTCATTCGCAGAAGGCGATCCCAACACCTTCGTTATTGAAGATGTAATCGGCAAAAAGATTAATGCAGCATCAGTTCCCGAGGTTTCAAAGCCCGGTTCAGCCTTCCTTGGTTGGGCGGTTGAAGGCACAACAGAAATTATTGATATTCCTGCCGAAATGCCTCACGAAGACCTCAAGCTTGTTGCACAGTGGATTTCAAAGGTAGAAATTACCTTTAATCCCAACAACGGCGATGCTGTTTATTCTATTACGGCAACACCCTTTGAGCCCTTTGTTGCTCCCGAAACTCCCGTGCTTGAGGGTAACCGTTTCGTTGGTTGGACAAAGGACGCAACTCTTAAGACTGTAACAGGTCTTGATGAAACATATCCCGAAACAGCAACAACCTACTATGCAGTATTTGAAACAAGAACTTATTCGGTTACTTATTATGTGCTCAGCGATGCATCAGGCAAGCCTGAACTTGCAAGTAAGACACAGAACTCATACGGCGATGTAATCGCTGCTGTTCCCGTAAGATATGAAATTCCCACCGGCTATGAGCTTTCAAAGGCTTATACCGATCTCACCTTAACAAAGGAATTTGTTGAAGGCACAACAATGCCCGCAGAAAACATCAACCTTTACTATAAGCTTACAGCAAAGGTTTATAATGCGGAATTTGATCCCAACGGCGGTTACTTTGACGGTGACGAAACAGCAACTGCATCAAAGCTTGTTCCCACAGCTTTTGAGCAGGCTATAGTTGTTCCTGCAGCACCTGAAAGAGAAGGCTACACCTTCAAGGGCTGGACTCCCACTCCTTCAATTATGGATGCAGAGGGCAAGCAGTTCAAGGCAATCTGGGATGCAGATGTTTACACAGTTGAATACTACACAGATGCAGGTCTTTATGAAGCATTTGATGTAGCTTATAACGATTCACTTGACGTTCCTCAGGATCCTGAAAAGGTTGGCTACACATTCGCAGGCTGGGCAGATGTAAGCATTGCAGAGCCCGCAGAGAGCGATATAATCACTCCCGAAGCTCTTGCAGCAACAGCAATGCCTATGAAGGATGTTGCCTATAAGGCAGTATTTGTTATCAACAAATACAACGCAACCTTCGATGCAGGCGAAGACGCAGTATTCCCCAAAGACGATGATGAGGATACAAGAAGAGAAACTGTTGAAGTTACTTATGACGAAGCAGTTACACTTCCCGAGAATCCCGAAAAGACAGGTTATACCTTCACCGGTTGGGAAGATGAAAACGGCAATGCTCCCGGCAAGATGCCCGCAGAGGATGCAACCTACACAGCAACCTGGAAGGTTAACCAGTATACACTTGTTTATGTAGCAGACGGTAAAGAGCTTTACAATGGCGAGGTTGATTTCGGCGCACTTGTTGCAGATTATGAACCCGCAGCTGATGCAGTTGCAAAGAAGGGCTATACTTTCACCGGCTGGTCAGGTTCTCCCGAATTCGCAGCAGACACAAAGATGCCCGCAAAGACCGCTACTTACTATGCAACATATGATGTAAATAAATATAATGCAGTATTTAACGCAGGCGAAGGCACATTTGTTGAAGCAGGCGAAGACGGCGATAACAAGACCGAAACAGTTTCCACTAACTACGGCGAGGCTATTGAAGTTCCCGAACTCAATGACCGTGAAGGTTATGTGTTCGACGGCTGGTATGATGCAGAGGGTAACAAGGCAACCATTCCCAACGTAATGCCCGATAACGCTCTTGAATACACAGCAAAGTGGCTTCCCGCAACAAATACTCCTTATGAGATTTATGTATACACTCAGAATACAGACGGCTCATACACAGAAACAGTATTTGAAAAGACCGGAACAACCGGAACAGATGCAACATACACACCTGCTCCCGAAACCGGTTTCCACGTAAGCGATGAAAAGACCAATGTTCTTTCAGCTCCTATTGCAGCTGACGGCACAACAGATCTTATCGTTTACTATGACAGAGATATTGTTAAGGTTAGCTTCGATGCCAACACAGACAGCGAAGATGATGTAACAAGCACAGATTATCTCTACGGTTCAATCGTAAAGATTCCTGAAGTATCAAGAACAGGCTACACATTCGCAGGCTGGACTCTTGCAGCAGACACAGAAACTGTTGTTGAAGTTAAAGTTCTTGCAGAAGAAGCAGCAGACTATGTTGCAAAGTGGACTGTAAATGAATATACCGTTACCTACTTTGTAGACGGTGTTCAGGTTGCTCAGGATCCGTTTGATTTCACAGCTACCATTACCAAGAATGAATTTGTTCCCACACTCAAGGGTCACAATTTCGCATTCTGGTATGAGACTGATGAAAACGCAGAATTCATCTTCGGCGGAGCAATGCCCGCAAGAAATATTGTTCTTAATGCTAAATTCAATAAGGGCACATTTAAAGCTGAATTCTACAGCGAGCTTACAGACGAAAAGGCATTCACAACAACTGAAGCTGTTTTTGAAGACGATGTTAAGGCACCCGGAACACCTCCCCAGAAACCCGGTTATGAGTTTGCAGGTTGGTCAACAGACGGTGTGAACAAGCTTGACAGCCTCGGCAAGATGGATGAAGAAGGCAAGACCTTCTATGCTGTATGGACTGCAAAGAATGTGGGCTACACAGTTGAGTATTATCTTATGAAGACTGACGGAACATATGATCCCTTCGCAACAGATTACGATGATACACAAACTGCTCCCACAGATTCAGTCGTTGAAGTAACTGCAAAGGATATTGAGCACTTTGAGTTCGATAAGGAAAATGCAAACAACGTTCTTTCCGAAACAGTTGCAGCTAACGGCAGCACCGTTCTTAAGCTTTACTACACACGTAATCAGTACACATTGACCGTTAACAAAGATAACGGCACTGATGTTCAGACCAACGCTTATTACTATGAGCAGAGAGTTCCCGCTGCATCAGCAATGAACAAGGCAGGACACAGATTCAGCCATTGGGTAAATGCAGCAGGCGATACCGTTGCATATCCCACAACTCTCACAGCGGATATGTCTGTTAAGGCAATCTGGATTGCAAATGTTCATAATCTTACCTATAATATTATAGAAGATGACGGCTCAACAACCGAATGGCATGGCCAGACACTTGAATTCGGCAAGCCCGTATATGTTCCCGGCAATCCCGCAAAGGTTGGCTATAAGTTTGGCGGTTGGCTTGATGCAGAAGGCAAGCAGCCCAGTGACTACGGCACAATGCCCGATAAGGATCTTGTGTTCACAGCACAGTGGTATCCCGATGTGAATGTAGGTTATACCCTTAACATCTATGAAATGGATGTAAACGGAAATTATCCTGCAGATCCCACAACGGTTATCAACTTCACAGACGGTGTTGTCGGTGAAGAAAGAGCTCCCAGCATCAAGGTTCCCACAGGCTTTATTCTCGACACAGAAGATGTTGAAACCGCAGAAAAGAGTAATGTTTCGGGAACAATTCCTGCTCCCACAGTAGGAAGTCTTGTTCTTAATGCATACTTCCAGAGAAACCTCTGGACATTAACAACGGTTGTTAACGGCGTAGAAACACCCGTTAAGTATTACTATGAAGCACCCGTTTCAGTAGCAGATCCCGTTGTTGAAGGCAGCAAGTTCCTTGGTTGGTATGATTCAGCTGAATGCACAACAGCCGCAACGATCGATCCCACAATGCCCAACAATGATGTTACGATTTTTGCTAAGATGGAAGTTCAGTCTTACAATGTAACATTCAATGCAGGCGAGGGTAAATTTGAAAACGGTTCAAGTGTTGATTCGGACGCACTTCCCTTCGGAACAAAGATTACTGCTCCCACTCCCAACCCCGTTCTTGAAGGCTACACCTTCGGCGGCTGGGCACTCAGCACAGCTCCCGATGTTAAGGTTGAAGATTTCGGCTCGGTAGGCGAAGCAGATGTTGAATATGTTGCTATCTGGACCAAGTCAGCTTACAGCGTGAAGTTCTATGATTACTCAAATGCAAGAGGTCCCGCAGTAAGCGATGAAAAGTATGTATATTCTGAAGCAGACAACCTTAATATGGGCACCGCAATTCCCTTCCCCGCAGCTCCTGCGATAGAGAATTATGAGTTCCTTGGTTGGTCAGAAACAGAAAACGGTAAGGATAACCTCATTGCTCCTGACGCAACAATGCCTGCAGAAGATCTTGTTCTTTATGCGGTATATGACAGAGTAAAGGTTATGCTTATCCCCGAACCCACCAATGCTGAATGCACAACAGTTATCGACAGAGCAGGTCTTACGGTTGATGATTATGTTGAAGGCGAAAGCAAGTGGTATGTATACGGTCTTGTAACAGGCATCAATAAGACTACTCTTGAAGATAAGTATATTGATGTTTCCGGTGACGGACACGCTGAGATTATCATTCTCAACGAAAACTACGGTGAAAAGACCGGTACGGGAACAATCATTAATGTTTACGACGACGTAACAGGCAAGATTGTTGAAACCTTCCGTGTAATCATCTTCGGTGACCTTAACGGCGACGCACGCATTGACGCAACTGACGATTCAATGATCAGTGATGAGATTATGGGCGTAACAAGCTGGTCATATCAGACCTCACCTGAGTATATTGATTACAGAAAGAAGGCAGCAAACCTTACTGCTATAACAAGCGGAGATAACAGAGTTGACGTAACAGACGGCACTTGTATCAATGCTCACGTTCTCGGCAGTGCAAGAATTGTGCAGACCGACGGCAGTATGATTTATGCATAAGTCTGAACAGAACAGACTTCAAAATAAAAACTGAAAGTTCAAGCCCCTTGCACCTCGGTGCAGGGGGCTTTTGCTATGTTAACAAAAAGATTTAATTTTGTTTTTTTAAAATTGTAAAATGTTATATAAGCTCGCTCTTGATTTATTGTTTCATTAGTGATAAAATATTTTTGGAGTTTTTTAAAAAAGCTTTTTATGATTTTAGCAGCTTTTCAGCTGTAATAAGGGGATATGTATCAATGGAAAGAAAAACAGGTACAGTGTCAAGAGGCATTCGCTGCCCGATTATCCGTGAGGGTGATGACCTTGCACAGATAGTTTGCAACAGTGTTGTTGAGGCAGCAGAGTGTGACGGCTTTGAGCTTCGCGATAAGGATGTTGTGGCAGTAACAGAATCGATAGTTGCAAGAAGCCAGGGAAACTATGCAAGCGTTGAAGCAATCGCCAAGGATATAAAAGCAAAGCTCGGCGGCGAAACAGTAGGTGTTATTTTCCCCATTCTTTCAAGAAACCGTTTTGCAATCTGCCTTAAGGGTATTGCAATGGGTGCAAAGAAAGTTGTTCTTATGCTCAGCTATCCCAGCGACGAGGTTGGAAACCATCTTCTCACATATGATCAGCTTGATGAAGCAGGCGTAAACCCCTACAGCGATGTGCTTTCACTTGAAAAATACCGTGAGCTTTTCGGCGAGAATAAGCACGAATTCACCGGTGTTGACTATGTTGATTATTATATGCAGATTGTTAAGGATGCAGGCGCAGAGTGCGAAATCGTTTTTGCAAATCAGGCAAAGAGCATTCTTGATTATGCAGATTGCGTTCTTACCTGCGATATTCACACAAGAGCAAGAACAAAGCGTCTTCTTAAAGCAGCAGGTGCAAAGGTAGTTTGCGGTCTTGATGATATTCTCACTTCTTCAGTTGACGGCAGCGGCTTTAATGCAGATTTCGGCCTTCTCGGTTCAAACAAGTCAACCGAGGATATGATAAAGCTTTTCCCCAAGGATTGCGATGTTTTCGTAAACAAAACCCAGAAGCTTCTCATTGAAGCAACGGGCAAAAATATTGAAGTTATGGTTTATGGCGACGGTGCCTTCAAGGATCCCCAGGGCAAAATCTGGGAGCTTGCAGACCCCTGCGTATCACCCGGATACACAGCAGGTCTTAAGGGCACACCCAACGAGCTTAAGCTCAAGTATCTTGCCGATAACGATTTCAAAGATTTAAGCGGCGATGCTCTTAAGGAAGCAATTTCAAAGAAAATCGAAGCTAAAGACGGCAGCAGCCTTGTTGGCGATATGTCATCTCAGGGAACAACTCCCAGACAGTTTACCGACCTTATCGGTTCGCTTTGTGACCTCACCAGCGGTTCAGGCGATAAAGGCACTCCCGTAGTGCTCGTTCAGGGATATTTTGATAACTATACCAACTGATAAGAACGGAGGAATTAAATATGCAGAGCAATGTACGTCCCGAATCAATGCAGAGAATAACAACACCCGAATTGGCAAATGCTTTTATTGAAGAGCAGGTTGCTGAAGTGAGAGCCCAGGTAGGGGATAAGAAGGTTCTTCTTGCTCTTTCAGGCGGTGTTGATTCATCCGTTGTTGCAGCTCTTCTTATAAAGGCAATCGGCAAACAGCTTGTTTGCGTTCACGTTAACCACGGCCTTATGAGAAAAGGGGAGAGCGAGCAGGTAATCGAGGTTTTCGGCAAAGCACTTGATGCAAACCTTATTTATATTGATGCTACCGACAGATTCCTTGATCTTCTTGCAGGTGTTGATGAACCCGAAAAGAAGAGAAAAATCATCGGCGGCGAGTTCATAAAAGTTTTCGATGAAGAAGCAGCAAAGCTTGAAGGCATTTCCTTCCTTGCTCAGGGCACAATTTATCCCGATATTCTTGAATCAGACGGCGTAAAGGCTCATCATAATGTTGGCGGCCTTCCCGAAGATATGGAAATGGAGCTTGTTGAACCCGTTAAGCTTCTTTATAAAGATGAGGTAAGAGTTGTTGGCGAAGCTCTCGGACTTCCCCACGCAATGGTTTACCGTCAGCCGTTCCCCGGACCCGGTCTCGGCGTTCGCTGCCTCGGTGCGATCACCCGTGACAGACTTCACGCTCTTCGTGAAGCAGATGCAATTCTTCGTGAAGAATTTGATAACTGCGGACTTGCAGAAAAGGTATGGCAGTATTTCATCGCCGTTCCCGATTTCAAGAGCGTTGGTGTTA
>CALGRR010000032.1 GCA_937880805.1 uncultured Clostridia bacterium | reverse complement strand
ACCACCACGGATACCACTGTTAGGAATCTGGATCGGATCCACCAACGGACGAGGTGAATAATAAGTAATGATACCTACTGCACCTGCCTTCACAGCCAAATCGTGTACACGACCAGCAGAAGCTTCCGTTACGGCAATCTTGCCCTTCAAGTCAACGGCATTGATTTCGGTTTGCGTTCCACGGCCCACCCAAGCCAACTCGGCGGTTACGTGTGCACTCTTGCTACCTTGTCCGAGGATAGCAGCCAAATCACGATAGTCGGCCAACTTCGAAATGTTGGGCGACACTTCCCAAAGCACAGCACTCACGCCATCCCAAGTCTTGGTCTTACCCAACTGTTCGGTAGTAGCATCGGCAAATCCATAACTCTTCAACTTATCGACCACATATTTAGACTCCATAAACAAGCCTTTGTAGTCTTCACTCTTACGGTCACGTTCATACGGGGCTATATCGAGGATGTGATAATAGGCTCTTTCTCCCGATGATTCTCCCACAATCAAATCATAGAACTTTTCACTCATCAAGCTGTGATTGAAAGGTCCTGTGTACTCCTGTCCCATCAAACGAACGGCAATGAAGGAAAGGAGCAAAGCAAATGAAAGATAAGGAAGTAATGGATGTGTCAAAGCAACCTGAAAAACAGAAAGAACGATTGCAGCTTTATTATGAAAAATTAAAGAGTAAAGAGGTGAAGAAGATGGCGCGATCCGGCATGAGAATCGGTTTTCAGGGCGGAATATCTTTTCGCCTTGCTGTCGTTAAGAACCATTTTTTCAACGGTCTGACGGGAGCCGACGAGAATCATTTTTGATTTTGCACGGGTTACGGCAGTATAAAGCAGATTGCGGTAAGCAAGCTGCTCAACAACACCCGCAACGGGCATAACAACCGCCTCAAACTCATTGCCCTGACTTTTATGAACAGTTATTGCATAGGCGTGTTCAAGCTCCTGACTGCCCTCAAACGGATATTCGGCAACCTTATCGTCAAATTTTATTCTCAGTGTTCTTGCCGATTCATTTATATTATCAAGAATTCCTATATCTCCGTTAAAGACACCCATTCCTTCTTTATCGGAGCTTGTCCAGGTTATGTTATAGTTATTTTTTATCTGCATCAGCTTATCACCTTCACGGAAAATACGCTGACCGAAATTCTTTTCTCTTTTATGCTTTGCGGGGGGATTGAGATGCTTTTGCAAAAGCTTGTTGAGAGCAACAGTTCCCGCCTCACCCTTTCTTGAAGGGCATAAAACCTGAATATGCTCAAGCGGGTCATACTTATAAGCTTTCGGCAGTCTTGTTTCACAAAGCTCCGCAACCGTTTTTGCCGCATTAATCGGAAGGGGTCTTTCCATAAAGAAAAAGTCCTTATCCGTTCTTGTTATTTCGGGGAACTCGCCGTTAACTATTTTATGAGCATTGGTAACAATCAGGCTTTCCATTGCCTGACGGAAAACTTCGGTTAACTCAACAACGGGGAGTGCCTTTGAATTTATCATATCGTGCAGAACATTGCCCGCACCAACGGGCGGAAGCTGATCGGAGTCACCGACCATAATAAGTCTGCATCCAATCGGAAGTGCATCAAGGAGGCTTGAAAAAAGAACAATATCCACCATTGACAGCTCATCAATGATAACTGCATTTGCACTAAGCGGGTTTCTTTTATTACGGCTGAAAACAGGTCTGTCATCACTGTCCCATTCAACCTCAAGAAGGCGGTGGATGGTCTGTGCTTCTCTGCCCGTAAGCTCGCTCATCCGCTTTGCAGCTCTGCCGGTCGGTGCGGCAAGGGCAACCTCAAGACCCTGACTTTCAAAAACCTTAAGTATTCCTCTTAAAGTGGTTGTTTTACCCGTGCCAGGTCCACCGGTAAGAATAAGTATGCCTCTTTCAA
Source organism: uncultured Clostridia bacterium (assembly GCA_937880805.1). Lineage (GTDB taxonomy): Bacteria > Bacillota > Clostridia > Oscillospirales > Acutalibacteraceae > CAG-177. Next base: position 22,299 of record CALGRR010000032.1, on the reverse strand, counting down.
CTGCAAGCTTTATTGCACGGCGCTGCTGCTCATTATAAACAACTCCGCCTATAAGCTCGGCATAGCTGATTTGCTCTTCAATATCGTTCATATTCTTTGGAGCAAAATGCTTCATAAAAAGAATGCTGTCCGCCGCTTTTTTCTCGGCATTATAAATATCGGGCATAAAAATGTATTCTCTGTTTGCAAGAGGATAAGAAACAAGCTGCTTTTGCTCAATAAGTTTATCTAACTGTATATCAATATCATCATCCGTGCACCCGAGAAGGGATTTGCACGGAGCAAAAAGCTTTTCACGGGGCAGGCAGGTGTGACCGTTATAAAGATTATGACGCACAACATATAAAATGCCCGCCGCAATTCTGAATTCATCTGCAGGAGGAACGGGCAGCCTGCTTGCTATATCGCAAGCCTTTTCAAAAGAAATGCCGATTCGCTCCGAAACAAAAAGATAAGGATTTTTCTCAACCGTTTCAACAGACTTTGTTCCGAACACCTTGAATACTCTTAAGCATTCTGCGGTTGACATACCGTATTTTTCAAGTGCGATAAGAGCCTCTCTCTCGTGTGCTCTCTTTTTGAATTCACTTGAAATCTCTCTTGCCCTTTCAAGAGAAATGCCTTTGATCTGTGCAAGTCTGTCGGGGCAGTTTTCAATAATATTAAAGCTTTCGGCACCGAATTTTGTGATAATCTTCTGTGCCGTTTTTTCTTTTATTCCCTTGATAAGACCCGAAGCAAGATATGAAAGCATTTCAGCTTCGGTTTCGGGCATTTCACGCCTTGTTCCCTCAATTTTAAACTGCTTGCCGAAGGTTGGATGAATGCTCCACGAGCCTATAAGCGTTACCTTTTCTCCCGGATATAAACTGCCCACGTTACCCGTTGCAGTATAAAGCTCACCGTCGCTTGAAAATTCAAGAACAGTGTAGCCGTTATCGGGATTCTGAAAGGTTATGTATTCAATTATGCCCGTTATCTCCGTTAATTCATCCATAAATCAATCCTCAAAAAGCCGTGTGCGAGAGAGTCTGTAAGCCGAGTTCTGTCATTTAAGGCAATCATCTGTCTACGCAATGCATTGCTGCATTGCTTCAGCCACCCGTCGGAGTATCGCCGAGCAAGCGCCGCAGATAAATCTGCTCCTCCGGTCGGTGTTGCTTCGGATAGGGTTTACAGGGCCACACGGTTCCCCGTGTGCCGGTGAGCTCTTACCTCGCCTTTCCACCCTTACCTGATAAATCAGGCGGTATATCTCTGTTGCACTTTCCCTAAGGTCACCCTCGGCGGCCGTTAGCCGTTATCCTGCTCTGTGAAGCTCGGACTTTCCTCACGCAGCAAAAGCTGCCCGCGACTGCCCGACTTTCTCACACACGTGCTCCGTTATATTTTAAATCACGAAAGGTCAAATGTCAAATCTTTTAACAGTATATATAAAAATTTTTTACAATTTAGCCTTGTATATAATTTATAATTGGAGTAAAATGTTGATAATTCAGCCGAAAGGATAAGAATATGGAAGATATATATATTTCAAAACGCAGACGCTCCTCCGATATTGAAGTTGTTTATCTTGATGAGCAGCCGTCTGCACCGCCCCCGCAGGAGGACAAGCCTGCGAAAAAGAAGAAAAAGAAAAAACACCGCCTGCTTAAATTTATCGCATCGGTGCTCGCTGTTGCCTTTATTCTTTCATCGGCACTTATTTTTCTTGTTGCTGCGGCATCGGGCTACACCCGTGAAGACCTTGAAGCAAACGAATATGTTTCTCAATCGCAGCTCAGCAGCAGCCCTCTTGTTTCAAACATACTTCTGCTTGGCGTTGACGGCTCTACCGAAAGCTCCTCACGCTCGGATTCAATGATACTTGTTTCGGTTGATTTTGTTCACAGCAAAATCAAGCTCACTTCGTTTCTGCGTGACAGCTGGGTTGAAATACCCTCAAAAGGAAAAAAGGCAAAGCTTAATGCCGCCTGCTCCTACGGCGGTCCGCAACTTGTTGTTGACACCATAGAATATAACTTTGGTGTTGATATAGACCATTTTGTTATGGTTGATTTCAATATGTTCACCGAAATAATCGATAATCTCGGCGGCGTTGATGTTGAGGTCACAAGCAAGGAAGCAAAATTCATCAACAACACAACAAGGCATACTGTTGAAAGCGGAGAAAGCGTTCATCTTAATGGTGCCGAAGCTCTTGTTTATTGCAGAATAAGAAAGCTTGATTCCGATTATATGAGAACCTACAGACAGCGGAAGGTTATCACCGCTTTAATCAATCAGGCAAAATCGGCAGGAATTTCAACGCTTATTTCAACAATGCAGGAGGTTTTTCCGCTTATTAAAACTGATATGTCCGCTGCGGAAATAACGGGTCTTGCATACAAAGCGGGATTAGGGCTTCTTGCCTTTGATATTGAACAGAACAGAGTGCCGATTGATGAACATATGAAGGCAACAACAATCAACGGTCAATGGGTTGAAACCCTTGAGCTTGAAAATGTGAAGCAGTATCTTCACGATTACATTTACACAAATAAAATAAAGCTTGAAGAGGATAAATAAATGAATATTGTTTTCAGAAGATTTGAAGAAAAAGACCGCAATGACTTTTTCTCAATGGTGAAGAAATTCTACGCTCCCCCCGCCGTGCTGCATTTTCCGAGCGATGATGTTATGATGTCGGCTTTTGACGAATCGTTAAAGAATAACGGATTTGTTTACGGCTATATTTTTGAGGCAGACGGCAGCCCCGCAGGCTATTCCGTTGTTTCAATGAAATTTGAAACCGAGGTTGGCGGTATTGCCGCCTGGATTGAAGAGCTTTTTGTTGAAGAAGCATACCGAAGCCAAGGAATCGGAAAAGAGTTTTTTGAATTCATCGAAAATGAATTTGCGGGCAAAATCAGAAGAATCCGCCTTGAGGCAGGCGAAGATAATTCGGGTGCAATAAAGCTTTATAAAAAACTCGGATTTGAATTTCTCGATTACAAACAGATGACAATAGATAAGGATTTTTAAAAAAATAAAAGCGATGCGGAATTTAATCTGCATCGCTTATTTTTTTACATGTTGAGCAGCAATAGCCTTCTGCCGCATTTACAAATCCGAATTCATATCCTTTTTCGGAGCATTCGATTTCGTTGCCGCTTATTTTAAATGACACATCTTTTATGCTTGCGTCAAGACCAGTTCCGATACATTTGAAATAAGCTTCCTTCAAGGTCCATATTTCAAAAAATCTCTCGGTGTTTTCACCGATGTATTCAAGCTCTTGTGCAGTTGCAAAGCGTTCTGCCGTTTTGAAGCGTACATCACGGATTTTTTCAATATCTATGCCTACGGGTCTTTCCGAAACGGCACAGATAACTGCATCACTGCTGTGGCTTACGCTGAAATGTGCATCAACATTTTCTGCATAAGGCTTACCGAATTCGTTTTCCGAAAAGATTATTTCATCAGGTTTAATGCCGCCGATTTCAGATAAAGCATTTCTTACCAATGCATCGGCAACAATGCGCTGATTTGCGGTTTCAGCTCTTTTAAGTTTAAGTACGGCAGCCTTCTTTTCTTCGCTCATTCCGTTAAACCATAAATCAAGCTGAGATTTATCGGTCTGCGAAACAAATCTGAAATATGTTTTCATAATTAACCGAGAAAGCCCACAACCTTAACCATAAACACCGATACTGCAGCACCGACAATGAATCCGCCGATAACCTCGGGAATGGTGTGACCTTCAACTTTTTTAACAGCCTTGGCTTCTTCACCGCACACCTTGCCCTGAAGGCGGTTAAATGCATCTGTGAGTCTGCTTATGGGAAGCCTTACCTTAACGGCATCGAACATAGTTATAAACGCAAAAACTCCGCTTGCTGCAAAAACATCCGAATTCCAGCCGGTTGTTAAACCGAGGCAGCCGCAAAGTGCGATAACCGTTGCCGTGTGTGAGCTGGGCATTCCGCCAAGCTTGAAAAATGTTTCGATTGTTACTTTTGTGTGCTTTCTTCCTTTTTTTTTATTATAAAGATACTTAACCGTATTGATAATTACCTTTATAATCTGAGCAATAAGCCACGAAAGAAAGCAAACCAAAAAAATCTTCATTCCTTATATCCCCCAAGTTTTATTAATTCAGTTAATTCTACAACATTGTCTAACCAAAATCAAGATAAAAGTGTTGAATTTAATCTTTTTTTATGATAATATTTCTAACAGCATATAAAAATGTTACAAGTTATATAATTTTGTATCACCTGAATGATTTATGGGGGGTTAAAACAATGAAAAAAAACCACAAAAACGCAGTTAAAGTAACCATTCCCGAGTATCAGACTCTTAAGGAAATTATCGTTACGGGCACTCAGCGCGGCGGCGATAAAAGAATGGTTATGTTCCTTGACAAAGACAAGAATATGTGCGAGCTCAACTACAATCAGATGTGGCGTAACATCTGCGGTCTCGGAACATATTTCAAATCTCTCGGTCTTGTTGAACACAAGAAAATAGCAATTATCGGCGAAAACGTTATCGGCTGGGTAATTGCATATTATGCAATCCTCTGCGGCGGTAATATAGTTGTTCCTATGGACTGCAAGCTTCCTGCCGAGGATCTCAGCGATCAGCTTATCCGCTGTGACTGCGACGCACTTGTTTATACGGGAAAATTCAATTCAATGGTTGAAGACTTCAAAATGGATGAAAATATGCCCGTTAAATCCTGGTTCTGCATTGATGATTTTGATGAGTTCCTTAACAAGGGCTGGGAAATCTATGACGGCGGTGACAAATCCTTTGAGGATATTGAAGTAAAGCCCGAAGACCTTGCCTGTATTTCATACACATCGGGCACAACAGCAAAAAGCAAGGGCGTTATGCTCACTCACAAAAACATTGCAAGCAACTGCTCTTCATCCTGCCGTGTGCTTTCGGGCAGACACGTTATCGGCTTCATTCCTCTTAACCACACCTACGCTTGGGTAAGTGCTCTTTTCGCAACCTATATCGTTATCGAATGGGGCTATATGTGCGACAGCATTAAAGACATACAGAAAGACCTTGTCAGAATCAAGCCTTATAATTTCTCCGGCGTTCCCCTTGTTGTTGAAACAATCTACGATAAAATCTGGAGAACAGCCAGAAAGACCGGCAGAGAAAAGGTTCTCAAGAAGGGTCTTAAAATCAGCAATTTCCTTATGAAGCTCGGTATCGACAAACGCCGCAAGATTTTCAAAACAATTCTTGATAATCTCGGCGGTAACCTTAATATGATTGTTTGCGGCAGTGCAAATCTTGACCCAAAATACGAAAAAGGTATGCACGATTTCGGTATTGACATCTTCAACGGCTACGGTCTGACAGAATGTTCACCCGCAGTTACCTGCAACAAGCCCGGTAAGTTCAAATTCGGCAGCGTCGGCACTCCCCTTGATTGCTGCGAAATCAAAATTGTTAACCCCGACGAAGAAGGTGTTGGCGAAATCTATGTTAAGGGCACCAACGTTATGGTTGGTTATTATAATGACCCGGAGGCAACAGCAGCTGCATTTGACGGTGAATGGCTCAAGACCGGTGACTTCGGCAGAATCGATGAAGACGGATTCCTCTTTATGGTTGGCAGAAAGAAGAACCTTATCGTTCTTTCAAACGGCAAAAACGTTTCTCCCGAAGAGCTTGAGGATAAGCTCAGAAGAATTGATTATGTTGCAGAAGTTCTTGTTTATGAAGAGAACAAGCAGATTGTTGCTGAATTCTTCCTTGACGAAAAAGAATATCCCGATGCAAGAGCACGCCTCAAGGATGATGTTAACGAATTCAACCGCAATATGCCTCTCTTCAAGAATATTCAGAAAATCAAAATCCGCGACGAAGAGTTCCCCAAAACAACAACTCTTAAAATTGCAAGAAAATACGCAGACAACAAATAAAGAAATATCCCGCTTTCAAACGAAAGCGGGAATTTTTTATCTTTCTGTATTTATAAATTCAAATGCATCGGCATCGGCATCAACCGGCTTGAAGGCTATCTTGAAATCAATGGGGTCAAAATCCCATTTTCTTTCAGGCTCAAGCTCTTCATACATTCCCCTGCCGCCTCGGATGTCAAGCTGATAATCAAGATAAACAGCAGTTTCCTTAAGCGGAACGAGCTCATCGTTATGGGCTGTTTCTTCGAGCATATGAGGAGTGAAATGCGAAGCATTGAAAATAAATGTTTCTTTGCTTACAGGTGCAAAAATCATACCCCTGCCGTTTTCGTTGCATACTGCACCGTAGCGGCTGCCGAAGTGAGCACCGTTTTCAATAGGTCTGATATAGGGAACAAAATTATCTGTAACCGTTGTGTTGAATTTACCGTATCTCTGACCTTTGTGGCGGTCGGGGTAAGCTTCGCCGGGACCCTTGCCGAAGAACTGCATATTCTCTGCATCCTTAAGAATAAATCTGAAGCCGAATCGGGGCAGACGCATTCCCATTTCTTTGAGAAGGGGTCTGAAATCGCCGTCAAATCTCATAGTTGCACTTCCGTCTGCCAGGAACTCATATATAAGATTGCCCTTAAGTATGGGAACAACTGCGGGGCCTCCGATTGAAACGGGGCAGGTTATTTTAACCGTTCCGTTTTCATTGACAATTTCGGTTGAGTATGTTTTCTGAACTGCCGCCTGCATTGCCGCACTGCGTCTGTCGTCTGCATCGCCGAGCTGATTATAGCCGTGAGCTTTCCATATTTCAACCTTTGCGGGCTCCGAAAGAAGCTCTTCGCCATTAAGCTTTGCAGAGCTTATGCAGCCGTATGATTTATCAAAGATATAGGAAACGTTTGACGCAGAGATTTCAACAAATCTTCTGCCTTCCGAAACCTTGATTTCTCCTGCCGCAACAGCCTTCTTTTCTGTTGCAACAGATAAATCAAACTGTTCAAATCCGACCTCAAAATCCGCATCAGCCCAGATGCGGCTGTTTTTCTCTTTAAAATAAACCGTTAAGAAGCAGCAGCTGCTTTCGGGAATATTTTTAAGAATTTCAAATTCTTTGCTGCTTTGAGGAGCAATATCGGTATCATCAATTCTGCCGCCCTCAGCCTTTTCGCCGTTGACCTCAAGGGTCCAATCAATATATAAATCGTTAAGGCTCTCGAAAAATCTGCGGTTAAATACCGTGAGCACGCCGTTCTCGAATTTTGTTTCAAACGGCTGATATGCCTTTTTCATATCGGCAAAGCCGGGTCGCTCTTTTCTGTCGGGGAAAACAAGACCGTCTATGCAGCAAATGCTGTTATTGGGATAATCGCCGAAATCGCCGCCGTAACGGTAGGCATTATCCGCAACCTTAACGGTATGGTCGGTAAGCTCCCAGATGCATCCGCCCCAGATTGCGGGATATTTTCTGAACATATCGCAATGAGCGTGAATATCACCCGTTGACATTGAGCACACATATTCGCAGAAATAGAAGGGCTTTTTGGAATTCTTGTTTTCACAGTATTCCTTGGTATATTCAAGGCTTGCATACATTCTGCTTTCAACATCGGAAATATCGGAATAATTTTCGCCGATGGGCACAGCCTTGAATTCGAGATGTGCGTTTTCATAATGAACAATAGCTTTGGGGTCACGGCTCTTTATATAGTTACGCATTGCACGGTGGTTTTTGCCGCAGCCCGATTCATTGCCGAGCGACCACATAATAACGCAGCCGTGGTTTTTATCTCTTTCAAAAAGTCTTGCGGCTCTGTCAACATAAGCAGCCTCCCACTCATCATCGGTGGAAAGCTTTGACCAACGCATCCAATCCCAGGTGTCACGGTATTCAAAGCCCATTCCGTGGGTTTCAATATCCGCCTCATCAATAACCATAAAGCCCCACTCATCGCAAAGCTCAAGGAAACGGGGTGCATTGGGATAATGCGATGTTCTGGTTGTGTTGCAGTTGCCCTGCTTGAGAAGCTTTAAATCTCTGAGCATATGCTCCTCATCGCACCAATAGCCCGTTTCGGGGTGTGAATCGTGGCGGTTGATGCCGTAAAGCTTAACGGGCTGATTATTCATATAGGCAACATTGCCTCTGAATTCAAGCTTTTTAAATCCGATTTTAAACGGAATAATCTCGCCCTTGCACGAAACAAGCAGAGTATAAAGCATCGGCTTTTCGCTGCTCCAGAGTGCGGGTGCTTCAACCGAAATATCCATATCTCTGTTACCTGAAGCAACAACCTCGCCGCAGGGTGAAAGAAGCTTATAATCGAAATCGTATTCACCGATTATATCGGCAGTAATTCTGCCCGATGACAAATCATCGGATAATGATGTTTTTATGTAAACATCATTGATATTGCTGCTTCTTTCAAGGATAAACACTTCTCTGAAGATACCTGAAAGGCGGAAATAATCCTGGTCTTCAAGATATGAGCCGTCGCACCATTTAACAACAAGAACATCAACCGTATTCTCTCCGTTCACAAGCAAATCGGTTATATCAATTTCACTTGTGCAGTGGCTCACCTGGCTGTAGGCGGCAAATTCGCCGTTTACATAAAGATAGAAGCAGGAAGAAACACCTTCAAAATTGATATAATATTTCTTGCCGTCTGCTTTAGCTGTGTTAATTTTGCGGTTATAATGTCCGCAGGGGTTTTCATCGGGCACAAACGGAGGGTCAAGCGGGAAGGGATAGAAAAGATTGCTGTAAAGCGGAACATCATAGCCCTTTCCGAGGTCTGTCTGCCAGCATTTGGGAACGGCAATTTTGTTTTCAAATTCCGCTTTAAGAAAATCTTCTTCAATATCCTCAAAGCTCTTATAGAACTTAAAATTCCACTCGCCGCAAAGATTTATAAGATTTGATGAAGCCTCTCTTTTACCCGCCAGAGCAGCCTCTTCGCTCTGATAAGGAATAAAATATGCACGGGGCTTTTCGCAGCCTATATGCAGGGCTTCGAGGTCTTTATGGTACTGCTTAATTTTCATAATTTTCCTCCTCAAAGGGTTGAAATTATCTGACTTTTTTATTATACTTTATAAAGACTCTTAAATCAAGGTGAAATCATATGAAATTCAAAAAAGTGCAGAAAATCGTAACGGCAGCTTTATTCACCGCCATCATATGCGTTGCAACCGTTGTTATTCAGATTCCCTCGCCCCTGACGGGTTATTTTAATCTCGGCGATTGCTTTGTGCTTGTTGCCGCGTGGTTTCTCGGTATGGGCTACGGCACTCTTGCGGCAGGTCTTGGTTCTGCTCTTGCAGATATAATCCTCGGCTACACAATGTATGCTCCCGCAACATTTATTATAAAAGCTTTAATGGCAGTTGCAGCATATCTGATTTATAAAGCATTGAAGAATAAGCCTTTTATAGGAAAAGCTGTTTCGGCTTTTACTGCTGAGGCGATTATGGTGCTCGGATATTTTGCTTATGAAGCCGTTATACTCAAATACGGTATCGGTGCGGCGGCAGCAATTCCCACCAACCTTATGCAAGGTCTTGTTGCTGTTTTTGCGGCAACAGCTCTTGCAGGTGCTATGGAGAAAAGCAAATCACTTAATTCTGTTCTGAAAGGAAGCAAGTAAAATGAATATATATGAACAAGCCCGTGCAGCCGCACTTGAGCTTAAAGAAAAAGCAAATCTCAAAAAGGGAGATGTTGTTGTTATAGGCTGCTCAACGAGCGAGGTGCTCGGCGGAAGAATAGGAACCATCGGCAGCGTTGAGCCTGCACAGCAGATTTTCGACGGTCTTAACAGCGTTTTTGCACCCGAAGGAATTTATATTGCCGCACAGTGCTGCGAGCATCTTAACAGAGCAATAATTATTGAAGAAGAAAAAGCTGATGCACTCGGACTTGAAAAGGTTTGCGTTGTGCCTCATCCGCACGCAGGCGGTTCATTTGCAACTGCGGCTTATCACTCATTCAAATCCCCTGCTGCGGTTGAAGAAATCAAGGCGGATGCGGGAATTGATATAGGAATGACACTTATCGGTATGCACCTTAAAAGAGTTGCCGTTCCGCTTCGTCTTGAAAATAACACAATCGGCGAAGCAAAGCTCAACGCCGCAAGAACAAGACCTAAATTCATAGGCGGCGAGAGAGCAAAATATGAATAATATAAAGAAAGACAGCACGGATTTTCCGTACTGTCTTTTTATTATACATCAAATGTAAAATCGATATATGCCGCGCCCTGAGTGCTGCCCGAAGTTATTGCTTTTTCAAGGCGGTAGCAGCCCGCCTCGGCAATATCATAATTTTTAAAATCAAACTTCATTGTGATTTTTTCGCCGGGTTTAACCGTTACTTCCTTTAAACGGTCATCATCGGGAAGAGTTGAAAGAATCTTTTTGACATCATACCAGTTATCATATTCATAAAGCTTAACGGTATCGTCAACAGCTATTGCAATATCGGCTTTGCCGTTATTGGCAACCTCATATTCAATATAGGGCTCCTCTGCAGCAGTTGCAAAAGTTTTAACGGAAACTGATACGCCCTCTATATCCGATGATGCAAAATATTTTTCGTTGGCGGCAGAATAGTATTCTGCTGCCTTTTTTTCATTCTCTACCCAAAGCTCGGGGTCAATTTCTTTTCTGATTATCTTCTCGGCAATATCGGAATGGAAGCCCTCTCTGATTGAATCAGCATAGCCCGCAACCCTTGTTGCCTCCCAGAAATCCTTGGGAATATAATTGCCGTTTTCTATCTCAAAGGTTATAACCGTTGGGTTTTCTCCGCCTCTGTAGGGCAAAGCCTCCTTGCCGAAAGCAAGATACTCGGTGTAAGCGGCAATAAGATAAACCTTAACGGTTTGCTTGCCGTTTTCTTCAATAAGCTCTGCTCTTAAAATCTCGTGATTCTCTGCGGCAAAGGTGCCCTTTTTATATCTGCCGTCGGAATACTTTATAACCTCTTGCGAAACGGCATTTTCAAGTGCGGCATCAACGGTATACTCCGTGCCGGTGAAAGCGTTACTGTCTTTTTCGGGTGCTAAAAAGCAGATTGCCGCTATAATGCAGGCGATAACCGCAGCGATAATTACCCAGAACAAAGGCTTTTTATAAATCATAAAATAAAATCCCCTTCTTAAAAACTATATTAACTGTAACTAAATTGAATTGGTTTGTCAATAGCTTTTAAGAATTTATACTTTTTGAATTAATTCGTAATGAACGGTCTGCGTTTTAAGTGATGAGTGCAGAGTGCAGAACGCAGAGTTTCAGAAGGGCTTCGCCCTTGCCCATTATATATTCGGTCATAGGCGGAGCCTATCCTTAATATGCAACAGCATATTTCATTCGAGCATCAGCGAGTATTTCATATTGTTTTACAATATTTCATACACGAATGCGTATTTCATTAACGGATGCAATCCGTTACCCTTTAACAAATATATCCCCGTCTTGTATCACGGGCACGGGCTCTGAATTTGCAGAGGGCTTGAATTTTTCGGGCTCGGATGAATTTTTTGCATCAAAAACCATATTTTCACCGTCAATATCAAAAACAAAAGTATATCTTCCGTCATCCGATTTCAAGGTTAGTTTATCTTTTGTGAGCTCATATTCACCCTCACAGCGGTAACTGCTGTAAACCGAAGTGAAAAAGAAGAATCTTCCGTTTTTAAGATTGATATACGGCTTGACATATTCGTTGCTGCTTTCAAGGGTGTAGGTTACGGAGCCGTCAGTCTTCTTATGTTCGGTTGTGCTTCTTTCAACAGCCGATTCGTTTGCAGGCTCCTTTTCGGGAATATCCGTGACTGCATTGCCGATTGAAAAATCGATTATTATTTTTCCTTTAACGGCGGGATGCTCGGAATGAGAATACAGAACCGATTCATATCTGTATTGACCGTCGCCCTCCAAGCCAAACATATCAAAAAGGCAAACCTCGGTTTTTGACTCACCCGGTTTAACACGCAGTTCATCAACATCAATATTCCACAAATTCCACACCGCATCAGCCGAAAGCTGTGTCCATATGCCGTTTTCATATCTGAACATTTTTCTGTTGGAATAATCAAGAGTTAAATCTTCCTTGCCGTTGTTATGAATTGTGTATTCAAACTTCGGTTTATCATAAAAAAATGTTGTTTCAACACTAACCGTGGGAATATCGCAATAGGCAAATGCGTTTTCGTTTGCTCCGCTATAATGCATTTCAGCCTGCTTGATGCATTCGGATTGCAAATCGGCAAGGTCAATTTCATTGAGCACTCTGTCTGCCGCTTCGGGAGTAAATTTTTCTTTTACCGAATCGCCGAAGCCTTCGCCGTTTTCCGCCTCCCAATATTCGGTGAGGATATATCTGCCCGTATCATAATCATAATCAAACGACATTTTAACGGGGCTTCTGCCGCCGCTTGTGATTCCCGGTCTGCCGCCGAAGCAGACGAATTCATAATAATCAACCATAAGATAAACATCAACATATCTTGTGCGGGTTTCTCCGTCATAATCCTCAAAACCCTGCGTATGTAGAGCCTGATGTGCTTCGCAGGCAAAGGTACCTTTGCCGTATTTATCTTTGTTATGTTCCATTATGGCATCGGAAATTGCATCATCAAGCGACTGCGTTCTTTTAAAGCTGAACGTTGCAACATCCATTCCGTTTATAAGAACCGATTCACTTTCATCAAGATTAACGGTTATTGTTTTTGTTTCGCTGTTGTTCCAGAGAACTTTTTTGTTGAATTCAAGGGTCAGACAGCTTGTCTGCAAATCGGTAAAGGTAATCTCAAATTTCACGCCGTCTATAAGCTTGCCTTTTGTTCCCGTTGTTACTTCATATCCGTATTGCTCGGTTTCTTTCGGGAACTGTGTTGAAGCCTCAAAATTCTCAACCTTAACAGAAAGCCGATACCCCAAATCATAATAATTACCGTTTCTTTTATCGGGGTTTGTGAGGAAGCAAACCGACACGGCAATGCAGGCAATAACAGCAACAATAATTATCCAGAAAGCGGGCCTTTTATAATTCATAACCCCTTTTATACGCTCTTTGATGCCGACCTCACCGAAAGCAAGCGGGCAGGCGGCAATTTTTCGGCGGTTGACCGCACAGTCAAGCAAGGCGGTTGCATATGCCTTGCGGGCTTCGCCATCCATCTGAGAAACAACCTTTTCATCGCACGCAGCCTCAATATCCTTGCACAAAAGCACATAGGCAATCCACACAAGCGGATTGAACCAATGGAGTGCAAGAATAACAAAGCCAAGCGGTTTTATCCAATGGTCGCGGCGTTTGAGATGCGCTTTTTCGTGAGCAATAACATAGCTTTGAGTTTGCTCATCCATATTGAAAGGAATATAAACTAACGGTTTGAATAAGCCGAGAATAAAGGGTGAAACAACATTTTCGCTTTGACGGATATTATCACAGAGCAAGACCGCACCCGTAACGCTCTTTTTAACTTTTACATAGCTGATAAATCCGTAAAGCAGAATTGCGGCAATGCCGATAACCCACACTATTGAAGCAATAAAGGATACTACCTGCAACGGATTAACGCTGTCGCCCGCATCGGGAGTAAGCGTATCGGCAATAATCGGATTAACAATGCTGTTCACCGCAGGAATTCCGCTTGAAATCGCAGGACTCTGCGACATTATAAAATCGTTCGGTATTGTTTTTGCACTCGGAATAAGGCTGAAAACGCTCTCAAAATCAAGCGGCACAACAAGCCTTATTCCCGCTATTGCCCAGAGAATGCAGAAAAACTTTTTGGGAATTCTTTTGAATATCAATCGCAGAAGAATAACGGCAATTATCAGATAGCTTGCTGTTATGCTTATGTTTAAAAAATCAAGAAAAAAAGCATCCATATCACTTGCCCCCCTGCTCGATAATCTGCCTTATCTCGTTAATCTCCTTATCTGAAAGCTTTCTGCTTCTTGCAAATGCGGCAATGAAAGCGGGAATTGAGCCTTCAAACTTCTTTTCCACAATCTCATCGATTTCGGAAACCTGAGCCTCATCCTTTGAAACAAGCGATGTTACAACCGTATTTTCGTTTTTAACAACTCCCCTTTCGGAAAGACGCTTTATAACCGTGTAGGTTGTTGTTTTTGACCAGCCAAGCTTTTCTTTGCACAGTTCGGAAAGCTCGCGGCTGCTGATTGGCTCATTTTCCCAGAGAATAAGACAAAACCTGTATTCGCTTTCAAATATTTTGGGTGTTGGCATATGTAAAATCCCCCTTCATTTTATTCTAATGCATTAGTATGATTTTATTCTAACGCATTAGAACGGTTTTGTCAAGCAGATTTTTAACAGACTGCCTCACAAAGATGAAGAAGCTCTTTTCTCCGAACGTCAGGCGTATGCGATACGTCAAGTTCGGAAAAAGAGCTAAAAAGAAACATAATAAACAAGTTTTATTTCTGCATAAAGCAAAAATCAGCCTGCATAGGTTTATTCCCTATGCAGGCCAATTAATAAGTTATTGAGTTTCTTTTGTTCTTCGCTTTGTGAGGCCGTTCCGCAATTTATGCAGTTTCTTTGAGCTCTCTTTCAAGCCATATGCAGCCAATATCCATTGCACTGTAAAGGCCTTTACGCTCTGCCTTCTTAACGATTTTGTCTTTCATTCTGACTGTGGGGTCGGTATTGACAAGCTGAACAACAACTCTGTCTGCAACCTCCATACCGTTAACGTTTCTTGTGCTTGTTATCTGCATAATGAGAACATAAGGGTCGCTCATATAGCCGTAATAAACGGTTTTGCCGTTTCTTACAAGCGGTCTGCCCTTATACATAAGAAAATCCTTTTTCTTTGCCATAAGCTTTCACTCCTTCAGATTATTTTATTCCGAGATAGCACTTTACCATAGCCTGAAGAAGCTCATCTCTGTCGAGCCTTCTGACAAGACTGCGTGCGTTGTTATGCGTTGTTATATAAGTCGGATCCTCCGAAAGAATATATCCGACTATCTGGCTTATTGAATTGTAGCCCTTTTCGTTCAAAGCTTCATAAACTGCAAGCAGATTCTTTTTCATTTCAACTTCGTTTTCGTCTTTGATTGAAAATTTTATTGTTTTATCGGTCATTTCGGACACCCCCGTTCATTATATTATATATCACCTTTCAAAATAAAACAATGCTTTTTCGGAAAAAAGTTTTATTATATTTAATTATGCACGAAGTGAAACGCCGATTTTGCCGAGATTTGCGATAACGGAATCAATCCAGCCCTGAACCTCTTCCATTTCAAGAGTTCTGTCCATAGCCGAGAAAACAAGGCGGACAGTTATGCTCTTGACCTCTGCGGTTTCATAGGTATCAATAACCTTTGCACTTTCAAGCTCTGCAATTTCAAGGCTTTCCCAGCAAGCGGCAAGGTCTGAATACTTGGTATCAGCACCGAGAACGAGTGAAAGGTCATAATAGGTTGACTGCTGGGTGCTGGGCTCACGGAACATAATTGAATTTGCATCAATGGTGCTGAAAGCATCCATATCGATTTCAAAGCATACTGCAGCCGCTGTTTTATCAAGCTTTGCACGGTTTGAAGGATGAAGTGCACAGAGGGTGCCCACCTTTATGCCGTCAATAAGAATATCTGCAGTGTTCTTGGGATGCTGCCAGGTATGTGCGGGAGCAACCTTTGCGTAGCCTGCCTTCTTCTGCTTTATGTTGCCGATAATGCAGTTTATGATTTCAACTGCCTTGAGATATGCTGCCTTTTCGTTGCCGCTCTTATCATAGATAACTGCACCGAGATGCTTTCTCTCGTTGCAAAGACCGTCTGCGGTTAAGCCGTCAACAACTCTGCCGATTTCAAAGATGCTGTATTTATCTGCAAAATCCTTGTTTTCCTGAGCCATAACAAGAAGAGTGGGAAGCATTGAGTTACGAAGAACGCCGTTATCGGAGTTTTCAATATTGAGAACCTTAACATTATCCTCAACCTCGATGCCGAGCTTCTTGAACTTTCTGCCGTCACACCATACATATGAGTGAACTTCGTGGAAGCCGTATTTCTGAACAAGAATATCCTTGATTTCGGAATCTTCAAGTCTTGCATAGTCATTGGGAACGGGCTTAAGGGGGCTGCTTGTTGTTGAAATATTGAAATTATCATATCCGTAAATACGGGTAATTTCTTCGATGATGTCTGCCTTTATTGTAACATCCTTTGTTGCACGCCACGAGGGAACCTTTACGGTATAATTACCGTTTTCAAAATCAACGGCAAAGCCGAGTGCGGTGAGGGTTTTGTTAATCTGCTCATCGCTGATGTCGATGCCCGTGTAGCGGTCAACATATTTCTTATCAAATGAAAGAGAAATCTCGGGATATTTTCTCACATATTCATCGGTAAGCTTTGATGCAACTCTTGCACCGCTGTCAATATCCTTAACAAGCTTAACAAATCTGCCCACAGCATCAAGGGTAAGCTCGGGGTCAAGCATCTTTTCGTATCTTGCACTTGCATCTGTTCTGTGACCGAGTCTTGATGATGATTTGCGGATGCTTACACCGTCAAAGTTTGCACTTTCAAGCACAACGGAACCCGTATCCTCAACGATTTCGGATTCAAGACCGCCCATAATGCCTGCGATACCGACGGGTGTGTCACCGTTGCAAATCATAAGGGTTTCTTCGTCAATATCTCTTTCAACACCGTCAAGAGTTGTGAACTTTGTTTTTTCTTTGGGAGTTGTAACAACAATGTTTTCGATTGCGTTGCCTGCAAAAGCGTGGGTGGGCTGACCGATTTCAAGCATAATGTAGTTTGTAACGTCTGCAAGAAGATTGATGCCTCTCATTCCGCAGTAATAAAGGCGGATACGCATATCAAGGGGGCTCTTATTCTTTGTGATGTTATCCATCTTGATGCAGGAATATCTGTAAACAAGGTCTTCTCTGCCGATAGTTACATCAACCTTTTCATCGCCGTCATATGAAAGGTCGCCGAGTTCAAGAGGCTTGAGTTCTCTGCCTGCAAGTGCTGCAAGCTCTCTTGCAATGCCGTAGTGACCCCAGAGGTCGGGGCGGTTTGTGAGTGACTTATTGTCAACTTCAAAAATTATATCGTCAATGGGGAAAATATCCTTGATGTTTGTGCCGTTTCTGAGCGAGGGGTCAAGCTCCATAATGCCCGAATGGTCATCACTGATGCCGAGCTCTTTTTCGGAGCAGCACATACCCTCGGATTCAAAACCTGCAACGGTTGCAATCTTGATTTCGCCGCCGCACACTCTGCCGCCTGCAAGGGCAAGAGCAACCTTCTGACCAACCGCAACATTGGGTGCACCGCAAACGATGTTGCAAACCTTTGAGCCTGCATCAACCTTGAGAAGATGAAGCTTCTTTGAGTTGGGATGATTTTCAACCGAAAGGATTTCGCCAACAACAACATTTTCAATATCGGCACCCTTTTCGATTATATCTTCAACCTCTGCGGTTGCAAGAGTAAAGCTTTCGATAAGCTTTTTAATATCCAGACCTTCAAGGTCAACATAATCTTTTATCCAGTTAATTGATACAAACATTTCTTATGCCTCCTTGCTTTCTTCGGGTCTGGTAAAGGATTTTTCGGTAAACTGTGAAAGAGATTTAAGGCTGCCGCTGTTGAACACACGGATGTCCTTAACACCGTATGTCATCATTGCAAGTCTTGTCATACCAAGACCGAAAGCGAAGCCGATATATTTTTCGGGGTCAATGCCTGCTGCGGTGAGAACATTGGGGTGAATCATACCGCAGGGGCAAAGCTCAAGCCAGCCCGAATCCTTGCAGGAGGGGCAGCCCTTACCCTTACAGATTGTGCACTGAATATCAAGCTCAAAGCCGGGCTCAACGAAGGGGAAGAAACCGGGACGGAGTCTTACGGTTATATCCTTCTGGAAAACCTCTGAAAGCATAGTTTTCATAAAGTAGATAAGGTTTGAAATCGAAATATCCTTATCAACCATAATTCCTTCCATCTGGAAGAAGGTGTTTTCGTGGCAGGCATCGATTTTTTCGTTTCTGAAGCATCTGCCGGGGAATATTGCTCTTATGGGGTTGCCCTGCTCAAGAGATTTTGCATACTTGCGAAGAATTGTGTTCTGTGCTGCGGAAGTGTGGGTCTTGAGAAGCTGACCCGTGCTCAGATAATAAGTATCCTGCATATCTCTTGCGGGGTGATGCTTGGGAATGTTGAGAGCCTCAAAGCAGTTATAGTCATCGGTAATTTCGGAATAATCCTCAATGCTGAAGCCCATGCTCAGGAAAATGCTTTCAACTCTGCGGCGTGTGAGAGTTATGGGGTGATATGAGCCGAGGTCTGCATCTGTGGGCATTGATTCATCATAGCTCTCTGCACTGTCGATAAGCTTCTGCTCTTCAAGAGCCTTGATTTCCTCAATTTTTGCGGCAATCGAGCTCTCAATGAACTGCTTTGTTTCGTTGATTTTCTGACCTGCTTCTTTTTTCTGGTCATTGGGAACATTGCGAAGCTCCTGCATAAGAGCTGCAACAGAACCTTTTTTGCCGAGGAATTCAATTCTGAGCTGCTCGATTTCGGCTGTTGCTGATACTGCAGCAATTTTTTCTTCAAAAAGCTGCTTTAACTCAAGCGATTTCTGGGTCATTTTATATCAATCCTTTCTTAAATTACAATAAAAAATCCCTCATCATCAAACGATGACGAGGGACGAATTATCTCCGCGGTACCACCCTGCGTTCCCGAAAAAATCGGGCACTTGATTTGCCGTAACGGGGCAAGCCGTTGAAGCCTACTGCAAATTTCAGCCTCACCGCTCCCGGGTGAACTTCAGCAGATTCTCACACAGCCCGCTTCCAGCCGATGACGGACATTCTCTGAATGCTTAAAAATGCTTACTCTCCCATTCATTGCGTTTTTATATTGCAAGATAGTTTAACATATTAAAAGATATTTTGCAAGCATAATTTTATTTATTTTCAAATATATGTAAAATTCATCAAATTATTTAATTTTTATATTGAATTTTATTTTCGCAGGTGATAGAATATTTTTTGTAAATTAAGTCAGACCAAGGTCTGCACTTTCACTTTAACCGAAAGGATAATGCAACTATGGAATGTAAAATGATTCTCACTCAGGAAGAGCAGGATATTCTTAACGGCTCCAAGGGCGAGGCAATGGCAAAGGTTATGAAAACCCTTGTTCTCTATGGCGAAGCTTTTGGTGCAACCAAGATGGTTCCCGTTGAAAGCACAATGGGTCACCTTGTTACAAGCTTCGGTCTTAAGGTTATGAAGCCCGTTTATGACCTTATGGATCAGCTTATTGAGGGCGGTGCTCTTTCACAGCAGAAATTCTCTGTTGACCCCAAGCCCCTTGACCCCAAGGTTCCCGCAAACTTCCTTCAGAAGCTTATTTTCAATAAGTTTATGTACAGCATGCAAAACAGCTACGATGCCCAGCTTTCAAAGCTCGGTCTTATCGACACAAAATCATACACCTGCACCTGCTACATGGATGAGGTTGGCAATGTTCCCAAGAAGGGCGAAGTTCTTTCATGGGCAGAATCCTCAGCCGTTGTTTATGCAAACTCCGTTCTCGGTGCCCGCTGCAACAGAAACTCGGGCATTATCGAGCTTTTCGGTTCAATCGTTGGCAGAGTTCCCTATTTCGGTCTTGTTACCGATGAAGGCAGAAAGGCAACCTGGATTGTTGAAGTTAAAACAACCAAGAAGCCCGAAGCACAGATTCTCGGTTCTGCAATCGGTATGAAGGTTATGGAAGATGTTCCCTATATCAAGGGACTTGACCAGTGGATAGGCACAGAGCTTGACGGCGACACCAAGGCTTATCTTAAGGATTTCGGTGCTGCAACAGCATCAAACGGCGCTGTTGGCCTTTATCACGTTGCAAACCTTACTCCCGAAGCAGTTGAATCAGGCGAAAGCCTTATTGCAGAGGGTGCTCAGGTTTATGTTGTTGACGATGCAGAGCTTGCAAGAGTTCAGGCAAACTACCCCGTTATGTGGAAAGACAAGAATGCAACACCCAAGCTTTGCTTTGTTGGCTGCCCCCACCTTTCACACGCACAGCTTATTGAATGGACAGATAACGTTGCTGCAGGTCTTAAAAAGAACGGTCTTAAGAAGGTTTCTATCCCCACCGTTTTCACAGCAGCTCCCGCAGTTATCGAAGAGTTTGAGAAAACTCCCTATGCCGCAAAGCTTAAGGCAACGGGCGTTATCCTCAGCTACATCTGCCCGCTTATGTATATGAACAATCCTCTTTGCAAGAAGATGCCCGTTATCACAAACTCAAACAAGCTCAGAACATACACAACTTCACGCTACTACAGAAGCGAAGAAATTCTTGATATAATCACAAAGGAGGCAAAGTAAGATGAAACAGTTTAAAGGACGTCCCGTATGTGCAGGCTCATGCACAGCAACAGCTCTTGTTTCTCACGGCGGCTTCAACACACTTGCCTCTTTCCAGAACGCACTTCAGTTCGGCGATAAGGAAGCAAAGTGCGGCGACCAGAACAATGCAGACCTTTACGGCAAGCCCATGGTGGGAACAGCACTCTGCCTGCCTCAGACAATCGGCTCAACAACCGGCGGTATGGTTCTCTACTGTGCAAACGTTATGAAGAGAAACCCCAAATGTATGCTCTTCTCGGAGCACATTGACTCACTCGCTTGTGCAGGTGCCGTTCTCGGTGCAGTCTGGGCTGAAGAGCCTATGGTTACAGTTGACTGCCTCGGTCAGGAATTCCTTGATTATGTTAAGGACGGAATGAAGATCACCGTTGCAGAAGACGGAACGGTTACAGTTGAATAATGTGTCCATATAAAAATGCCCCGACAGCAGTCGGGGCATTTTGTTGTTTAAAATACTTTTTGTGTTGTAAAAATGTCCAAAATCACCCTTGCAAGTTTATGCAATATGCAGAAATTAAAAATAAAATTGATATTTTTACGTAACAATACGCAAATTTCGTCATATATACTATGAAGGCACAAAAAGCCTGAAGAAAAATGACGATAAAAGGTGAGTAAAATTGAAAACAGCAAAAAAAATCTCAAGCCTTGTTATTGCGGTTATTCTGTTATTTTCTGCAATAACAAATGTACCGCAGTTAATTCATCGGAATCAACTGCCCAAACCGAGGTTATTATTTCCGATAGCACGGAACAGCCGCAGGAAACAATCAATCTTGGAGAAACCGCAGAAACCAACATATCCGAAGCATTTACGCCTAAAACAAACGAAAGAATTTACGGTATTTCCCTTACCCCCGAAAGGGTTTATGTTTTGCCTAACGATACCGTTCAGCTTGAAGTTATTTTCTTAACTTCACCGCCCGAGGCTCCGCTTCGCACGGAATTTGTTGAAGAAGAACAAACGGAGGTTTTGATAACCGAAGCAAGCAATGAATTAACCGAGATTCAGGAAGAAACAACTGTTTTAACAAAAGAAGTAACAGAACCTCAAACAGAATTTTCTGATGTTACAGAAGAAACAACAGAGCTTTATACCGAACCTTCAATAAAAAAAACAACCGAGTATTTAACGGAAGCGTTAACGGAGCAACCAACAGCAGAAATTACTGTTGAAGAAACGGAAACAGTTTACGAAAATGTAACAGAAGATTTAAATATTAATCTTGATACAAACTCGGATTTAATCTATAATGAAGAAGAAAAAGATACAGGATTAATATGGAGCAGCAGCAATGAAGCTGTTGCCGCTGTGGGATATAACGGGCTGGTTTATTCGCGAGAATTGGGAACAGCGGTTATAACCGTTTCAACTCCTGACGGAATGTATTCAGCTTCAAGCGAAATAACTGTTGTTGAGGAAATCCCCGAAGAAACCGATGCATCTGTAATGACTCTTGATGCGGCATATCGGGTTGCAATTTCGCCTAACACAACATGGAGCGACAAGCCCCGCCACTGGCCTGTAAAGCTTTCAACGGAATTCAGCGTTAATTTTGATGTTTATAAATGCGACGTCAACGGCAATTATATAGGAAGCGAAGCCGACATCAGTTCACTTCTCAACTGGCAAAGCACCGACACAAGCGTTGCAACCGTTGATATTTACGGCAGAGTAACGGGGCACAAAAACGGCTCAACAACAATTACCGTTTCGGCAAAGAACGGCGACACGATTCAGGTTTATAACACGGTTCATGTAACAGTTTATACACCGTATTCTTCGACCAGACCGGGCTTGGCCAAAAGCTGGGTAAGCCAATATAAGAGCACTGAATCAAATTGCCATGACGACCGTCAGGCGGGAGTTGTTTCACCCGGAACACTGCTTAATCTTTACGGCACATCGGGCGGCTATATTC
>CALGRR010000031.1 GCA_937880805.1 uncultured Clostridia bacterium | reverse complement strand
TGAGATGCTGACGCTTATATTCGTGAAGTCGCTTGACCTGAACATCAAAGATTGATGTGGGGTCAAGGCTTACGCCCGTTTTCTTCTTTACAAGAGCCGCAAAATTCTCTTTGTTCTGTGTTTTTATCTTACGAAGGTCTGCAAGAACGGTTTTGTCATCCGCATAATCACGAAGCTTTGAAAGCTCTGCTCCGTTATAAATAAAGCCCTCACCGATAAGCTCCTTGAGATATTTTGTAAGCCCGGGGTTTGCCTGGCAGAGCCAGCGGCGGTGGGCTATACCGTTTGTAACATTGGTGAATTTATCGGGTTCAAGCTTATAGAAATCGTTGAAAACGGTATCCTTGAGAATATCGCTGTGAAGGGCAGAAACGCCGTTTACCTTATGGCACACGGCAACGCAGAGATTTGCCATTCTGACTGCTCCGTTTGAGATAACAGCCATTCTTTCAACTCTGCCCGCATCGCCCGTTGCCTCCCAGATTTTCTGTCTGAAGCGGTTATCGATTTCCTTGACAATCTGATAAATTCTGGGAAGAAGGCGTTTGAAGAGATCCTCACCCCAGCATTCAAGAGCTTCCGCCATAACGGTGTGGTTGGTGTATGCACAGCATTCCTGAACAATTCTGAATGCATCGTCCCAGCCGTAGCCGCACTCATCGAGCATAATTCTCATAAGCTCGGGAATTGCCATTGTGGGATGAGTGTCGTTAATATGAATTGCAACCTTATCCGCAAAATTGTCCATTGTTCCGAATTCGCGGAGGTGGTGCTGAACAATATCCTGGATTGATGCTGAAACAAGAAAATACTGCTGACGGAGTCTAAGTGATTTTCCCTCCGGATGATTGTCAGACGGATAGAGAACCTTACTGATAACCTCAGCCATAGCGTTTCTTTCCATCGCTCTCATATAATCGCCCTGATTAAAGAGTGCCATATCAAGACCGGGAGCCTTTGCAGACCAGAGACGGAGCACAGATACACCCTTACCGTCTTTTCCTGCAACGTGCATATCATAGGGTACAGCCTGAATCACTGTGGGATTTTCAATCTCAACGCTGTGATACTGGTTTTCCCACACATCACGGACTTTACCCTCAAATTTAATTTCCATTGCCTGCTCTTCGTGAGGAACAAGCCATACATCACCGCCGGGAAGCCAGAAATCCGGGAGCTCTGTCTGCCAGCCGTCAACAAGCTTCTGCTTAAAAATACCGTATTCATAAAGAATGGTATAACCTTTTGCGACATATCCCTGAGTTGCAAGACCGTCAAGATAACAAGCGGCAAGACGACCGAGGCCGCCGTTGCCGAGTCCGGCATCGGGCTCACAGTCATAAATCGACTCCATTTTTATACCGTAATCCTTCAGCACACTCTCAAAAACCTTTGTGAGATTAAGATTATAAAGGTTATTTTTAAGAGAGCGACCCATAAGGAATTCCATACAAAGATAATAAACTCTTTTTGTTCCTTTTTTTGAGCCCTCCTTGGAGAACTCTGCTCTGCCCTGACTCATCATATCTCTGACAATAAGGGCGATAGCCTTATAGAACTGCTCATTTGTAGCCTCATCGGGATTTACTCCGATAAAATGAGAAAGTTTTGATTCCACAAGCTCTTTTGCCTGCTTCTTTGTAAGCGAATATTTCATACAAAACCTCCAAAAAAATTTATAAAAAAGAATAAAAATCTAATTTGATTTGTCTATTTTACACTAAAACACGCGACTTTTCAACCATAATAGAAAACTTTTTGAAATATATTTTATTTATATGCATATTTTATGCAAAAAAACCTGTATTTCATCTTTCATTCCGCAAGAATACACGGCGATTCCGGACTTCAGTGATTATAAACAAAAAATCAGAGGTAACACGGTTTTATCCGCATTACCTCTTTTGTTCCTTAGTTCCCTGCTTCAAATTGCAGGATTTTATGCAATTGAATTATTGTGCGGATTCTGATGAAGACTCTTCGGGAATATCTACATCGGGATTTTCCTCTTCGGGATTTTCCGGAGCAGTATTATAGTTAAGATAACCTGCATCAAGCCATACAACCGAGAACTTGTTACCTGTTCTTATGTAGAAGTTCATATCCGTTGTACCCTGGTACCACTTAGTAAATCCGTTGATGTTTCCGTTTGCATCCTTAACATTCTGGAGGCAAAGCTCAATCTTATCTGCCATTTCATCATCATAAGCGTAAAGAGATGCTCTTACAACGTTCTTTGTCGGGCTGACAACACCGAACTTGAAGCCTGTGAGCCACCAATGCTCCTGCTCAGCTCTTGTGAAGAGAATATTTCCTCTATTATAATCGCCAAGGCTGTGATAATAGTCAAATGTCATTCTGAGAAGCTGTTCGTCTGCGGCACACTTGAAGAATTCACCGTCATCCTCGGGATACTTGGTGTAAACACCGAGCTCTGCACCTTCAAGAACACCGTACTGTCCCTTCCACCACTGAAGTCTCCAGATGAAATCTCCGTAAAGGAAGTCCATCTTGAGTGTGAGATACCACATATTTGTGAGAGGTGCTGCCTGGTCATAAATCGGTGTAAATCCGAAATAACGCTGCCACGGATTAAGATGAGTATAGAAAATACCCTGTGCGGCATCGTATTCATAACCTGCGAGCTTAAGAACTGCTGCTCTCTCTTCAGGAGTATCAAAGTGTGTGAAGAAATGAGTAACCTCATCCTCGAGTGTATCTAAAGGATCTGATCCGCCCGATGTGTTGTTGCCGGATGAACCGTTGCCTGAAGGATAGTTCGGAGTAACAGTGCTTGTGCTGCCTGACGGCCAATAGCTTCCGCCTGTTGAGCCGTTACCGGAGGTGTTTCCGCCTGTTGAACCTGTCCAGGAGCTGTCGCCGCTGTTGCCGAGAGCATCACTGTTCAAATTGTCGCCGAACGCATCGCCTGCAGTTTCATCTGTAGCCCAGCCGCTCAAGTCATCAGTAGGACCGAGAACGGTTGGTTTTGTGCTTTCTTCTTCATCTTCTTCTAATTTATTACTTGGAAGTAATAACTTAGATTTAATTTCT
>CALGRR010000030.1 GCA_937880805.1 uncultured Clostridia bacterium | reverse complement strand
TCATCAGCTCACGGGCTTTCATACAGTTATCCGCACTGATAACCTCATAACCTTCGCCCTGCAAAACTTCAGTTAATCCGTCACGCAAAAACGAATCGTCCTCAACGAGCAATATTCTCTGTTTCATTTTCATCACCCCTTGGCTATCCCATGTAATTATATTTTAATTATAGAGGTAAGCTGATGTTTTTTCAATAAAAAGAATCTTACGATTTCGTAAGGTTTTGGATAAAGCAAAGTGAACTATTTGATTGAATTTTTAAATCAGTCAAATAAATCTCCATAGATAAATAAAAGTCCGAAAATTTCTCTGATTACGAGAGAAGATTTTTGGACTTTTTTCATTTTTTGAGGCTTATAAAATTTTTGATTTTATGTAAAAAGTTGTTGCATACTTGCCGAGGAAAATGAAGGTGACGATTGAATTTTGCGGATTTGTTTTTGCAAAATTTTTGTGTATGCGGTTGGATTTTTGCAGGTGCGGTTTTGCAAAAATTTCAAAGTGTGTACACACAACAATCGGCACAAGTGGGTATCCAAAGGGAGAAAATCTCCTTTTGGCACACGATTTTGCGGCACGCAAAGTCTAGTGTGTTATACCTTTGTTCCGTCGGCGGTGAAAAGGATGTCTGTCGCCTTACATGACAGCAGAGTTTTCTTCGGCGCAGAGCGGGCAGATAAGTTCAGGGAAGAACAGAAAAATTTGTTTTTCTGACTGCTCGGAGAAGGAACAAACGGTATATAAGACTCTCCGCCGCAGCGGAAAGCAAGTTTTATTTTTTCTTTGCAGCCAGCAAGAAGAACGGCATAAGTGCTTTATGCAAATCGTCTTTCATTTCTTGCGTTGCACCGCCGATATTTCCCATTGCGCCGATGACGGAATCAACCATTTTTTCTGCTGTTATGATTCTGTATGGCAGAGCACCTTTGCCTCTTGAAAGATTGTTTCGGATTTGCTCAAAAATCTCTGCGGTCATCTTCTGAGATTTTTTCATTCCCGTGTTCATTTTCTCTTTTATGTTTTTGAGAATTGATGTAAAACCTCTCTGAATTGCGATGAGGTCGTTTTGCTGATTCTGAATCTTTGCAAGATTGATTTGAGCAAGAACGTCATCGTCAACCGCATCACCGAGAATCTCACCGACCATTTTCAGAATCTGATTCTGCGAAGCGATTGCGGCGTCAGTTGTATCGGTAAAATATGCGGAAATCATTTTTGTGAGCATACCGAAATCTTTGTTTTCGATAAGTATGTTCAGAATATCAACATCAACTTCGCCGCTGTAAATTTTCTTTGCGGCATCGACGGATAATCCGAGTTCGTTGATATGAAAGTTTGACGGCACGGGGTCATCGGTAACACCGAGAAGGAAATCGGTTGACACTTCAAAAATCTGTGCGATTGCGAGAACAACATCATCGCTGACTTTCTGAATCTCACCATTTTCAATACGGCTGAGTCTTGATGCATCAATGCCGATTCTTTTGGCAAGATCGGATTGACTTATCTCTTTTTGTTCACGCAGATATTTAATTCTTTCAGGTAAATCTTTTGGAATGTTTGACATTTATTTCTCCTTGTATTGTTAAATTGTTCTCACAGTAACATCTATATCTTTGATTATTTTTCGAAGTTTTTGACCGTCAAAAATCTCATCAAGAATATCATCTGCGGTTTCGAAAAATTTCTCACTTTTAGAATTGTTTGCTTCATAAAGCACAATTCCTTTTTCATCGTGACCAATTCCGTAGGATTTTCCGTTCCAATCAAATTCGATTTCACCGCCACATTTTAAGCACCATTTAAAATCATTTATGCTTTCAAACTGAAGTTCGTCTTTATTTCCGAAAATAATCATATTTATTCCTTCTTACAGATATAGAGTACAATCTGATATTTCAGCTTTTGTTATTACTTCCTTAAGTGTTTCACCCGTTTGAAGCAGATATGTCAAAAGTTCATCTGCGGTATCATAAAGTTTTTCTGTTTCCTGCTTATATGCCTGACAGATACTGATTTTGTTGTTTTCTACATGAGTAATCGAATAAATTATATCTTTCCACACCAATTCAATTTCAGCTCCGTGGCTGACGCTGCGTTTAAAATTGCTTATTGTTTCAAATGTTTCATAGGGAAAAGTATTGATTTTTTGGGTTTCCATAAAGATATCTCCTTTTGATTTAAATTCAGGAACATCGCCCTCATAATTAATTCGCTCAAAATCAGGGTTAGGTATTCCCGTTTCAGAGTCCCAAGAAAAAATATGATCATGGATTTTTGAGTGTTTCCAAGGCTTTCTGTGGTCAGTATAATGCCTCTCTTTTTCAGCACGCCCATCATTTCCTATTTTTGTATCTCGGCGATATCCTCCGTTTTTTGTGTTAGTCCATGTTGTTTTTATCTCGCCGGGTTTACCTAAATATCTTTCATCATCTTCTTTGTTAGGTTTCCATTTTCCTCCGTGAGCACTTCCCATACCCTTAAAGTACTCAGGCAACACATATCCGTAAATTTGTTTCCTTGTTGAACTTTCAGAAACATAATCGTTTGATACAGCTCCGAATTTTTCAACAAACACTGTATTTGCAGATTTACCAATGTCATCACCGTAATGCTGCCAAGAACTCAAATCATAGTCAACAAAAAGAATGTTGCCTTCCATTTCGGGGAACGGAGCGGTGTAACAGATAACCAACTCAGGTTCAATGCGTTTGAGCATTTCGTTGTAGCCTTTTAAGAAAAACTCCTTTTGGTCTTTGTGGCTTCCGTGTTCGGATACCATATAGGTTGAAACCGCAACTGTTGAACCTTTTTCAATACCATTAAAACAGAAATCAAATGTATTTTCAAGACCCCAACTTACAGTCGGAATAACTTTGATACCCTTTTCCGCAAGATATGCCCCGACCCAACGGTTTCTGAATGTGTTATACAACTGCATAACGGGATTCATTTCAATATACATACTGTAATCGGGTGACAAAACCGCTTTGTACTTTTTGAGTACATCAATATATTTATCAGGGTTTTTCCATATATCCTCGAATTTGTAATCATACAGGAAAAAGTGAACTATTCTTTCGTAATGTTCATCTTTTCCTGTTTTTATTTTGTCAAAACCAATCAAACGTTGATCATCAAACGGCGTTAATCCTAGGTCGGTTTTCAGAATAATTGGCATATTCCACTTGCCTTCTCCTTTAAATTGGTTTCGTAAAAACATAGGGCTTGTGCGATAGTTATAGTTTTCTTCTGTCAAAATTTAACCTCCGTAAATTAAAAACGTAGCAAACAAATGTTCGCTACATACATATTGTAATGAACTAAAACAATTTTGTCAAGAAAAATTTTGCATTTTTGCAATATTACATTTCTGCACGCAACTTATTTTGATGTTCTGCAAGATTTCAACTTTGGGCTACACTTCTCCGCTAAAATGTAATTCGGACAGTGCGCATCCAAAGAAAGGAGGTCTGAAAATGTCAAGAGAATTGACCGATAAAGAGAAACATAAAATCAAAAAACTTGTGGTCGGATGTTGTGCCAACTACAGAAAAGATTACGGCTGTCTGCCGCTTGAATGCGATTGCTATATGTTCACAAAACATTTCGCAAACGACAAAATATGCCGATACTTCCGTGATTCAGTTTTACCGCTTGACCCAGAACTTGAAGCAGTTTTCTTCGATAAGCATTTGAAAAGCTGTAAAAATTGCGGAAAGAAATTTGCATATGACGGCAGAAAAGTTTATTGTTCCGAGTCTTGCAGAAAAGAGGCTCAGAGAATCATGAATGTGGCAAGAGTCCGTAAATACCGAGAAAAGAAAGAAGGTGAAAGATGACAAAACCGCAATACGGAATACTGAGATTTGCAAAATACAAGGGTCCCGAAATCGGCAGGATTGAAGCACATAACGAGCGCACGAAAGAAAATTATGCGAGTAATCCCGATGTCGATACTGAAAGGAGCAAATACAATTTCCATCTTGTTAAACCGAACGGCAAATACCGTGCGCAAGACGAAAAACAGATTACCGAGGTCGGATGCAGAACAAGAACGGATAGTGTAAGAGTTGTTGAAACACTTATAACGGCAAGTTCCGAATTTTTCAAGGATAAGAAAAAAGCACAGGTCAAAGAATACTTTGAACACGCTCTGAATTTTATTCTGAAATACGTTCCAAAGGAAAGAATCTTATCGGCGGTAATTCATGTTGACGAAAAGACACCGCATATGCATCTGTCGTTCGTTCCGATAACGGAAGACGGCAGACTGAGTGCGAAAGACATAGTCGGCAACAGAAAAAAGCTGACCTGGTGGCAGGATGAATTCTGGAAACACATGGTGAAGAAATACCCCGATATGGAACGGGGCGAAAGTGCAAGTGAAACGGGCAGAGAACATATTCCGCCGAGACTTTTCAAACAAGCCGTAAAGCTGAACAAACAAAGAGAAATGCTGATGAACTTACTGACGGAAATCAATCCGCTGAATGCAAAGAAAAAAGTTGCAGAAATCGAAGCGTTGCTCGATGAATACATCCCCGGTGTTGAGCAGATGAAGACAAAGCTGAAAAAATATGATGCAGCGTATAAGACACTAAAGACAGAAATAACAGAGCTTGAGAAAAAGCTTGATGACAGTAAAGAGAGCACCCTCAAATTGGTTTGAATAGCAAAAAGGCTCTTTTGCGTTATGTTTCTATTGTTCCAAATTCGGATATTAAGACACCTTTATTCGTAAAAGACACCTTGACACCCTTGAAACAAAGCACAGTAAAACAATTATTTCGGCGGTTGAAAGTGTCGGCTTGTATTCCTCGGCTTCGCCCGCATTTACTCCGTCATTCCTTTGCTACACGCTATTTAGAGAACGGCGGTGACATTTACAGTCTGCAACTAATTCTCGGTCATACCTCGCTTGAAATGGTAAAAAAGTATATACACTTGACTAATTCAAAAACGGCAATCAATTTTAGTAATTATTCGCCTTTGGATAAAGTCTTGAAAAAATGAAAAAAGCCAGCAATTACAAGACTTGTAACTGTTGGCTTTCTCTGTGGTGATCCATCGGAGATTCGAACTCCGGACACCTTGATTAAAAGTCAAGTGCTCTGCCTGCTGAGCTAATGGATCATACAGTATTTTTTGACGCTCCAATATAATATATTATTTAGCCCGCTTTGTCAAGTGCTTTTTGAAAAAATTTTCTTTATTTTGTTTTTTCGTTTTAGACAAAACTGCTTGAAAACTTACTATATATGGTATATAATATTTCTATATATAGCAATCAATTCTATTATGAGGCTCTCACGCCTCGGAAAGGGCAGATTATGAAACATATAAGAGGTCCGCAGAACTATGATTACGGATACCACGAGATAACAACCATTGACGATAAAATTCATAACAGCCTTATGGATTTCGGTATTCTCAAGCTGAAAGACGGAGATGTTTTCACAGAGGAGCTTCCTCTTGAAAGAGCGTATCTTCTTATCAGCGGTAATATGACTTTTGAATGGGAGGGCAACTCCGTTTCGGTTGACCGCCCCAACTGCTTTGACTATTGCCCCTGGGTGCTTCACGTTGCAAACAATGTTAAAGTAACCTTCAGGGCTCACGGTGATACAGAAATTGTTATTCAGAGAACAGAGAATGAACGCACCTTCCCCTCAAAGCTTTACACTCCCGAGGAATGCCGCAACGAAAACAGAGGTGCGGGCACAATGAGAGAGGCTTCAACAAGAATTGTTCGCACCGTTTTTGATTATTCAAACGCACCGTATTCAAATCTTGTTGTTGGTGAGGTTATCGGTTTCCCCGGCAAATGGTCGAGCTATCCTCCCCATTGGCATCCGCAGCCCGAAATTTATTTTTATAAATTCTTACCCGAAAACGGCTACGGCTTTGCCGAGCTTGGTGAGGATGTTGTTAAAACTCATCAGAATTCAACCGTTTTCATCACAGAGCTTGAAACCCATCCGCAGACCACGGCACCGGGTTATGCTCTCTGGTATCTCTGGGTTATAAGGCACCTTGACGGCAATCCCTATATTACGCCCACCTTTGTTGACGAGCATCTGTGGGTAACCGATGCAGAAAAAGAGGCGGAAATGTGGCCGCCTGTTAAATAAAACGGGATAAGGAGAAATAATTATGAAACTTACAATGGCTCAGGCTCTCGTTAAATTCCTTGATAATCAGTATGTTTGCTTTGACGGAGTTGAAACCAAATTTGTTGACGGTATTTTCGGCATATTCGGCCACGGCTGCGTTGTCGGTATCGGTCAGGCTCTTGAGCAGGGCGGACATAATCTTAAATTCTATCAGGGTCATAATGAGCAGGGTATGGCTCACGCGGCAATCGCTTTTGCAAAGCAGAAGAACCGCCGCCAGATAATTGCCTGCACATCATCAATCGGCCCCGGTGCACTCAATATGGTTACTGCTGCAGGCACGGCAACAGCAAACAGAATTCCCCTTCTGCTGCTTCCCGGTGACACCTTCGCCTGCCGCCAGCCCGACCCCGTTCTTCAGCAGATTGAGCAGCCCGCAAGCTACAGCACAACAGCAAACGATTCCTTCAAAGCCGTTTGCAGATATTGGGACAGAATTCAGCGACCCGAACAGCTTATGACAGCTTGCCTTAACGCAATGCGAGTTCTTACCGACCCCGCAGAAACGGGTGCGGTATGCCTTGCTATGCCTCAGGATGTTGAGGGCGAAGCTTTTGATTATCCCGATTATTTCCTCAAAAAAAGAGTTTGGTATATAGACCGCCGTTCACCCACTCAGCGTGAAATTGAAGAAGCGGTAAAATGCATTATGAGAAGCGAAAAGCCCCTTCTTATTGTTGGCGGCGGCGTTACATATTCCGAAGGCTGGGAAACCGCACGCTTCTTTGCCGAAAAATTCAATATCCCCATCGGCGAAACGCAGGCAGGCAAAGGCAATATCCGTTGGGATTTGCCGCTTAATATGGGCGGTATAGGCGTAACGGGCGGACCCGCCGCAAACGCAATAGCAAAAGAGGCAGACCTCATTATTGCCGTTGGCACACGCCTCACCGACTTCACAACAGCTTCAAAATGGGGCTTCCAGAATCCGAATGTAAAGATGCTTTCAATAAATGTTTGCTCATTTGACGCATTCAAAATGGATTCAACCGCAGTTATTGCCGATGCAAAAACCGCAATGCTTGATATTATGGGTGCTCTTTCTCTTCGTGAATACTATTCAAATTGGGACAGCGAAGAATTAAAACGCATTAAAGAAGAATACAACGCAGAGGTTGACCGCTGCTACAGCGTATATCTCAAAGAAGGTCTTTCACAGACAAGAGCACTCGGTGA
Source organism: uncultured Clostridia bacterium (assembly GCA_937880805.1). GTDB lineage: Bacteria > Bacillota > Clostridia > Oscillospirales > Acutalibacteraceae > CAG-177. Next base: position 4,643 of record CALGRR010000030.1, on the reverse strand, counting down.
AATCAATAAGCTTGTTGCCAAGTATGCGGTTGCAATCGGTTCATCGGGCAGCCTTCCCGGCTGTTTGCAAAGGCTTTGGAGAGCATCCGTTCCCAAAACATACCATATGGAATACGGCTTCTCGTGTATGGGTTATGAAATCTGCGGTGCACTTGGCGTTAAGCTTGCAGAGCCCGACAAAGAGGTTTATGCAATGGTTGGTGACGGCAGCTTCCTTATGCTTCACAGCGAGCTTTACACCGCTGTTATGGAGGGTGCAAAGATAAATGTTATGCTCTTTGACAACTCAGGCTGGGGCTGCATAGAAAACCTTCAGAACAATCAGGGCACCGATACCTTCGGAACAAGATTCCAGGCAAGAAATCCCCTTTCGGGAATGCTTGACGGACCTATTGTTCCCATTGATTTTGCAAAAATCGCCGAAGGCTACGGCTGCAAGGCATACATAGTTACAAGCGTTGCAGAGCTTCGCGATGCTATCAAGGATTCAAAGGAACAGACCGTTCCCTGCCTCTTCGACATCAAGGTTGTTCACGGAAGTATGAGCGACGGATATGATGCCTGGTGGAGAGTTGGCGTTGCCGAGGTTTCAACCAGCGAAAGAGTTCAGGAAGCATATGAAGATATGCAGGCAAATATTGAAAAAGCAAGACTTTATTGATATAAACGGAGGAATAAATATGCTTAATAAAGATAAGGTAAATCTTGCGATAGCTCCTATCGCCTGGACAAACGATGACCTTCCCGACCTCGGTGCCGAAAACACCTTTGAGCAGTGCATCAGCGAAATGGCTCTCAGCGGCTTCAAGGGCAGCGAAATCGGCAACAAATATCCCAAGGATGTTGAAACTCTTAAGCATAAGCTTGATGTGAGAGGTTTAAGAATCTGCAATGCCTGGTTCTCTTCTCTTCTTCTTTCCGAAGGCTATGAGGCAACAATCGAAGCATTTATAAAGCACAGAGATTTTCTTCACGCTCTCGGTGCAAAGGTTATCGGTGCATCAGAGCAGGGCAACTCCATTCAGGGCAAGGCTCTGAGCATTTTCGGCGATAAGCCCGTTTACACAGACGAACAGTGGGAGCTCATTGCAAAGGGCTTCAACGAGATGGGCAGACTTGCAAAAGAAAAGGGAATGTATTTCACCGTTCATCATCATATGGGCACGGGTGTTCAGACCGAGGCTGAAATTGATAAGCTTATGGAAATGACAGACCCCGACCTTGTTTATCTTCTTTATGATACCGGTCATCTTTCATTCTCGGGCGAGGATGCAATCGGCGTTCTCAAAAAATATGTTAACAGAGTCAAGCACGTTCACCTCAAGAGCATCCATCAGAGTGTTATCAACGAGGGTAAAGAAAAGGGCTGGAGCTTCCTTGACTGTGTAAGAGCAGGTTCCTTCACCGTTCCCGGTGACGGTGATTTTGATTTTACTCCCGTATTTGACATTCTTGCCGAAGCTGATTATGAAGGCTGGGTTGTTGTTGAAGCAGAGCAGGATCCCGCAAAGGCTAACCCCTATGAATATGCCTGCATTGCAAGAAAATATATCAGCGAGAAAACAGGTTTATAATTTAAAACATAAGAAGAACGCCCCGAGATTTCTCGGGGCGTTACCTATTGGTCACAATTAAAAAATCGCTTCAAAAAAGCCTATATCAATGCCGTCTTCTTTGAGGTTGCTGTATACTCCTATATTGTTGAAGAATGCGTAAATTGTGCCTATAAATCTAACTATAGGCTGATAGAAAGCCGTCATTTTATCAGGATGCCCGCCATCCTTTGAGGTTTTCTCTATGGTGTAGCTTGCAAACATCTCGTTGCTTTCAAGCGTGTAGGATTTAACGGTTATCGAATCATCCTTAAAATCAATTATGTTATAAATCTTTTCCTGAGTGAGATAATCAATGCCGATATTTTCGCTAAGTCCAATCTCTTCTTCATCTCTCGGGCGGTTGAGTGAACCCGAAACCATATAAATTGTGCCCGCAGGGTCGGTTACTGTTGCGTGGTTTTCAACGGGAGCAACCGTCTTTGAATTATAAAGAACATTTGAAACGGTGTAGTAATGGCTGTGTCCGAGAAGAACAAGGTCAATGCCGAACTGGTCAACAATGGGTGCCCAGAGAAGACGGAGGAACTGATTTTCGCTTTCTCTGCGGGGAATTCTGCCGCTGTAAAGATCGTGATGAGCCATTATAACCTTCCATTTTACATCGGGATTCTCTTTAATGGCTTTTCTTATGAATTTAGCGTGGTCTGTTCCGCTGCCGTTATTGGTATCCATCACAAGGAAAAGAACATCTCCCTTAACAAACCAATAGTTTCCGCCGATATAGGATGAAACCATTGCATTCTTCTGTTCGTTGGGGAAGTTTTTATATGTTTTGAATGCAATTCCCTTTCTGTCGTGATTACCGATTGTGGGTGCAACAGTGAGGGTTCTGCCTGCGGGAGATGAAGCAAAACCTATGTATTCATCCTCTCTGCCCTCACTTGCCTGGTCACCTGCCGAAAGAACAAGAGAAAGATCACTGTTTTTCATTCTTGCAGCTTCTATAACCTGATTGAAGCTGTATGCTGTATCGGCTAAGCTTGCTTCATTATTCTCATCATAGGTAACGTGAACATCCGTAACATACAGTGCAGAGAAGCTGTTATCATCTTCAACGTCAAAGGTATACCACCTTGATTCAAAGTTTTCAGACTTTGCTCTGTAAGAATAGGCAGCACCTTCTTCAAGGTTTGTTACGGTTACATAGTTAACATATCTGCCGTCTTTTGTTGCAAGGCATTCACCCTGGACCGAATTACCCGAGGAAGCTCCGAGTTTTTTAATCTCAATAACAGGGGTGCTCTGTGTTTCGGTATACCAGGTGAAATTGCGTTCGGTTTCATCACTTCCGGGAAACATCGTGATGCCCGAATGTGCCTCATCCGTTTGCCAATATGCATCCCACAAAGGTTTTGTCATCGCATAAGAAGGAATAGCCGCAGTAAAGAGCATTATTACGGCAAGAACAACCGAAATAGTTTTGTTGCATATTCTTTTCATTTTTTAATCTCCTTCTGAAGTTGGTATAAATAGATTTTAAAAAATTTCCGAAAAGTTGTCAATAATCATTTGTTATAAATAATAATTAATGTTCCTTTTTTAACGGAAATAACGCTTTCTTCTCCTATAAACTCATTGCTTACTCCGATGGCGAAAGAGTTTGAAATTGCCGCATTTTCGAGTGTATATTTCAATCCTTTTTCAAAAACTCCTTCGGATTTATCGGTGTGTGAAAAAACAGAAATAAAGCCTTTTTTTGAGCTGTCAAAGCATATTTCGGAATCGGTAACAGCCGTTATTATTCTGTCACCGTCTGCAATGCTTGCGGCAAAGCCTTTTTGAGAAAGTGAAGCAATAAGCTGAATATTCGCAAAAGTATGGTCAAATCTTCCGCCAGTTGCACCGTAAATAACAAACTCACGAAAGCCTCTCTTTATCCCCTCTTCGGCTGCGGCGTGCATATCCGTTATGTCTTTAACGGGATTTAATTTCACCACATTTTCTGCATCGGGAATTCTGCCGAGAGAATCAAAATCGCCTATAACAATATCAGGCTGCATACCGTTTTTTATAATATGCATATAACCCGCATCTGCTGCAATGAGCAAATCCGATTCATTTTTTATAAAATCAAGCTTTTCGCAATCCCCTGCACCAACTATATAACAAACGCTCATCGGCATACCTCCAATCTGAACTTTTAATATTTTACCATAAAAGCCAAAATAAAACAAGCGTCAGAAAATTGACAATGCAAATAAAAGATTTTATAATTATCATACAGAAACTTTCGGGAGGATGTTATGGGAGAGAATAAACCAGTTAAAAAGCTTGAACTTTATCTTATCCGCCACGGTCAGAGTATGGGAAATGCGGGCTATGACAGAGAAGATTTGACACTTAAAGAAAGAAATGACCCCCTGCTGACAGAAAAGGGTCTTATGCAGGCAGACCTTGCGGGCAAATACCTTGCAGATATTTATTTTGATTATATTTATTCCAGCGGTCTTATCAGAGCCATCAGCACGGCAGACGGAATTATCCGCTATCAGAAAGAAAAAAAGCCGCTTAATATTCTTCCCGTGCTTTCAGAGGTTGGAATTTCGCCCGAATATGACGGCATAACGGTTGAAGAAATGAAGGAATTCTGCGAAACGGCACGCCTTGCAGACGGTGTTTCGGAGGATGCACCGAGGGTTTATCACAGCACCTTTGAAAATGAAGGAGAAATGTTTGAAAGAGCAGAAAAGGTTATGGAGCATATAAATTCCAGATACTCAAGCGGAGAAAAGGTTGCCGTTGTTGCTCACGCCGCATTTCTTACAATACTTATTTTTCATATTATGGGATTTAAGGAAGCACCGATTTTTGATATAAGCATTCAGAACACAGGCATAACAAAGGTTGTTTTTTATGAAGAGGGAACAAACCCCTACGGCGATATTTCTTTTGAATATATCAATGAAACCGCACACCTGAAATAGTATAAGTGAAGTTCACCTGACGGTGAGAGAAGTATCGCAAGCGACGTGAAGTATTCGGCTATGCCGAAAGTGAAGTTTGCCTTTCGGCAAGATAAGGATAGGC
>CALGRR010000029.1 GCA_937880805.1 uncultured Clostridia bacterium | reverse complement strand
CAAATGCAAAAAGCATTGAGCAAGCAAGAAGAACTGCAAGAATCTTTTTCATTGGAATCGTCTCCTTTAAATTATTTTAATACCCCTCGGGTATATTAAACTGATTTTATAAAACGTATAAAGGCGGCATCGCCTTCGGCGGTCTTTTTATAGACGCCTGCGTGCTCAAGAACAGTTGAGAAAACCTTGCCCACCTCATCGTGAAGAATATCCGTGATATTTTCTTTATTTGCTTCGGGGTGTTCTGCAAGAATTTTTTCAGCCCATTCTGCGTGAATAGCGGTTGCTTCGTTTTCTTTGAGGTTTTCGCCTTTAACCATTGCGTCTGCAAGGATTTCAAGCTCTTTCTTAAGTCTTGCGGGAAGAACGGCAAGACCCATAACCTCAATAAGTCCGATATTCTCTTTTTTGATGTGATGAAGCTCTGCGTGAGGATGATAAACACCAAGCGGATGCTCATCGGTTGTTATGTTGTTGCGGAGCACAAGGTCAAGCTCATAATCGCTGCCTCTGCGTCTTGCAATGGGTGTTATCGTGTTGTGGGGAGTGCCCTCTGTTTCGGCAAAAATGAATGCCTCCTCATCGGTATAAGCTCTCCACTTTGTGAGGATTTTATCAGCAAGCTCAACAATGCTTTCTTTATTATCGGAACGGAGCCTGATTGTTGACATAGGCCAGTTAACGATGCCTGCTTTAACATTCTCAAAGCCGTCAAACGAAATCTCTTTTTCAATCGGTGCTCTTTCCATTGCGAATTCATATCTGCCGCCCTGGAAATGCTCGTGGCTGAGAATCGAGCCGCCAACTATGGGCAAATCTGCATTTGAACCAACAAAATAATGGGGGAACAATGTTACGAATTCAAGCAGTTTTGCGAATGCCGATTTATCAATTTTCATCGGTGTGTGGCATCCGTTGAAAACAATGCAGTGCTCGTTATAATAAACATAGGGTGAATACTGCATAAACCAGCCCGAATTGTTTATTGTAATGGGAATTATTCTGTGATTCTGCCTTGCGGGGAAATCAACTCTGCCTGCGTAGCCTTCGCATTCTCTGCAAAGCTGGCATTTGGGATAGCCCGACTGCGGTGCATTCTTTGCTGCCGCAATAGCCTTGGGGTCTTTTTCGGGCTTTGAAAGATTAACGGTAATATCAATCGTTCCGTATTTGCCCGTATACTGCCATTTAAGGTCTTTTGCAATTCTGTCGCGGCGGATATAATTTGTATCGCAGCTGAAAGTGTAATAGTAATCGGTTGCTTTTTCGGGCGACTCCGCATAGAGAGAATTAAACTCAGAAATAACCTGCGACGGTCTGGGCGTGAGTGCACCCATAAGTGCAGTATCAAAAAGATCTCTGTATGTTATTGAATCTTCGATAATTCCTTTTTCTGCGGCATAATCGCAGAGTGCATCAAGAATTTCGTTTATTTTGCCTTCGGCTTTTTCGCACGAGCCGCCATAAGCATCCTTTTTGAGAAGAGCAAGAACTGCGTTTGTGCAGTAAACCCTATCGCTTTCTTCAATCAGTTTGTGCTCTGCGGCATATTCAATCAAGGCTTTGATATAAGAATCAGTCATAACAAACCTCTGCTTTCAACATATATATGCCTATTATATACTTTCAATCAGATATGTGCAAGTGTTTGTTTGATAATATTTTGTTTTTAATGCATTTTTTCAAAAAGTATAAAATTTTAATATTTGATATTTACTTTTTGTTTATCATATGTTAAAATGTTAAAGTGTAAAAGCATAAAAGCGTTTCTTTGAAAGGAAAGTTTGAAATGAGCGATAAAATCAAAGATAAGAATGTTGACTTTATGTTTGAGGCAATTCTCAGCCTTCAGACAATGGAAGAATGCTATGCGTTTTTTGAAGACCTTTGCACCGTTCCCGAAATCAAGGCAATGTCACAGAGAATTGTTGTTGCCAAAATGCTCAGAGATAAAAAGGTTTACAGCGATATTGTTGCACAGACCGGTGCAAGCACCGCAACAATAAGCCGTGTTAACCGTTCACTTCAGTATGGCTGCAACGGCTATGAAGAGATTTTCAAGAGGATAGAAAAATAATGTCATATGATGATTTTTCGAGATTCTATGACCTTTTGACCGATAATGTTGAGTATGAGAAGCGTGCAGATTATTTTTGCAGGCTTCTTTCAATGTGCGGAATAAACGAAGGTATATTGCTTGACCTCGGCTGCGGCACGGGTAGTATGTCGCTTGCTATGGCAGAAAGAGGCTTTGATGTTATCGGTGTTGACAGCAGCGTCGGTATGCTCAATGCCGCACAGCAAAAAATGTTTGCAAGCGGTAAGCAGATGCTTTTGCTCAATCAGAGTATGGAAGAGATTGACCTTTACGGCACGGTTGACTGTGCAATCTGCGTGCTTGACGGAATAAATCATCTTAATGATGAAAAAGCAGTCAAAGCAGCATTTCAGAAGGTTTCCCTTTTTATGAACAAGGGCGGAGCTTTTGCTTTTGATGTCAATACATTATATAAACATAAGTTTGTGCTTGCCGATAATGCATTTGTTTATGAGCCCGAGGGAGTTTACTGCGTGTGGCAAAACAGCTTTAATGAAACCGACGGCAGCGTGGATATAAGCCTTGATTTTTTTGAGGAAGAAGACGGCGTATATTACCGGAGCGGTGAGAGCTTTACCGAAAAAGCATATGATTTGAACGATATTAAAGCGTGGCTTGAGGAGTCGGGCTTTGAGGTTATCGGAATTTATGATGATTTAACTCTCGATGTTGTTAAGGATAACAGCGAAAGAGCAGTATTTTTAGCAAAGAAGAAGTGATAATATGAGTGAACTTGTAAGAATGATTTCCGTTGACGGAACGCTTACCGTTATAGCAATCGATTCAACGGATATGATAAACAGAATGGAGCAGATTCATAAAACATCTGCAGTAACCTCTGCCGCACTCGGCAGACTTATTACCGCTGCATCAATGATGGGTGCGGTGCTCAAGGGCAAGGATAACAGCATAACCCTGCGTATGAACGGCGGCGGCCCCGCAGGCTCGGTTATTGCCGTTGCAGATTATGAAGGCAATGCAAGGGGCTATGTTTCGTGGCCCGTTGTTGAAATTCCTCTTAATGATAAGGGCAAGCTTGATGTTGCGGGTGCAATAGGCAAGGAAGGCACGCTTACCGTTATGAAGGATTTGGGCTTGAAGGAGCCTTATATAGGTCAGGTGCCGATTGTTTCGGGCGAGGTTGCAGAGGATATTACAAATTATTTTGCAACCAGTGAGCAGACCCCGAGCGTTTGTGCTCTCGGTGTGCTTGTTAATCCCGATTTGTCAATTCAGGCAGCGGGCGGATTTATAATTCAGCTTCTTCCCACAGCTCTTGATGACACAATCGACCTTGTTGAGGAATGCATAAAAGATATTGAGCCCGTAACAAAGATGCTCACAAAGGGAATGACACCCGAGGATATTTGCCGAAGTGTGCTGAGCAAATTCGAGCTTGATATTCTCGACACTTCAAACCCCGAATACAGATGCGACTGCTCAAAGGCAAGAGTTGAAAAAGCACTTATCAGCCTTGGCAAGGAAGACCTTCTTGAAATGGCTGAAGAAGAAAACACGGAAGTTTCGTGCCATTTCTGCGATAAAACCTATAATTTTTCGTCAAAAGAGATTAAGGCGTTGGCTCAGAAATAAGGGCTGAAAACTTTTTTAAAAATTTTTCAAAAAAATTTGAAAAAAGGGTTGACATTTTCTGAAAAGTAGTGTATTATACAACACGTCGCCTGACGAGAGCGACGCCAACGTGGGAGCATAGCTCAGCTGGGAGAGCATCTGCCTTACAAGCAGAGGGTCACAGG
>CALGRR010000028.1 GCA_937880805.1 uncultured Clostridia bacterium | reverse complement strand
AAAGCGGCGAAAAGACTCGCTTTCGGGCAGGTTCGGATTACTCCATTCACCTTAAGTCGCCTGATAAAATTATTATAGCATATATCGGAAATAAATATCAATAATATTTGGAATCAGTCAATGCAATTATACCCGAAATCACAGCCCGTATTTTCTGATGAAATAAGACGGTGTGCAGCTCCAGGCGTGGCAAAGGCTGTTGCCCATTCTGTCGCCGTAGGGTGAAAACTCGGGGTCCTCGGGCACATAGGCTTCCCAGAAGGTGTCGGCACCCGAATCAATCATTCCGCCCCAAAGCTTTTTCAGATATTGCACAGCATCATCCTTCATCCCCAGCTTCAGCATAGCTTCCGTAACATAATGACGCATATAAGGCGTAACGGGCTGCTTTGCATTTTTGTTATCAAGGCAGAAAAGCAAAAGCTTTTTTGCTTCTTCGCCGCTTATAACACCGCCCAATATCATCCATATCTGCGAATGAACGCTGAACTGTCTGTTATCCAAATCATTTATAAATGCCTTTGCGGTTTCGTCATAAAGCTGTTTTTTGCAGGCGGAACGCACCTTTGAAAGAAGGGTTCTATATTTTTTGCAGTCCTCATCGCCGATTGCTTCAAGCAGCCCCGAGAAACGCTCAAGAGCATAAAGATACACCCCCTGCAAAGCCGTCATTTTTTCAAGACCGGGGCACCAATCTATGAATGCAAACCAGCCCTCCTGCCTTGTGACAATCAGGTTTTCGTCAAGTATTGCCTCAAAGCTGTCAAGCTGCGATTTGCAGATTTGTAAAAGGTCATTCACAACTGCAAGGTCGGCGGTGTGCTCATAATAATCGCACACGGTAACAACATATAAAAGTGCATAGTCTGCAATATGGGCTTCACCCGATTTATAATAAGGCGTTTCATAAACATATGACGGCAGAAAACCGATATTATTGCATTCACCTGCGGCAAAAAGATACAAACACCTTTTAACAATTTCAAGGCTTTTAAAAGTATAGTAGTTTGTCAAAGCTTCAAGGCGAAGGTCGCCAATCCATAAGCGGCGGTCACGCTTCGGGCCGTCCTCAAAAAAGGTCTGCATACATTCTTTGAGCGTGTTTGTTGCAACGCAGTCAATCTTTTTCAATAAAACATCTTTTGTATCGCAGGGCATAAGAGCAGATATATCCGCACTTGTTGATGCGGTAAAGCTGAAATCAAAAAATCTTATGGGGAAATTGGTGCTGTCAACCGTAATTTTAATATATCTGCAGGCATATCTTCTCGGTATTTCCGCTTTTTGCGGATGATCAAGATACAGAATTTCTTCCTGAAGCCAGGTCTTTGAAACATTGCCCTTATATTGAGAAATATCGTCGTTTATTTCTCTCATATCTTCCCCGAACCTGATTATCAGTCTGACGGGAGCATCCATAAATCTGTCAACATTATCAAAGCTGAACGAAAAGTGACCAACGGCGTGCCTGCCGAGGTCAAGAATAATGCTGTCGCCGCTTGATGCGGTAAATTCGGATATATCGGGAGTGATAACCGTAAAATTAAGCTCGGGATAGTTTTCCTGTGCCTTGCTCAGAAAGCAGTTTTTATCGTTCATAATAATCATCTCGCTTTGTGATTCCAAAATCATACTTCAAGTATATCACGGCTGATGTGCTAACGCAAGAAAATTCAAAAAGCTCTTGACTCTGACGCTGCGTTATGGTTTATAATAATATCTGAGGTGACGGGAATGCACATAAAAGAGTTTGCGGAGCTCACGGGTGTCAGCGTGAGAACATTGCATTATTACGATGAAATCGGGCTGCTTAAACCTGCATTCGTTGATGAGCAAAACGGATACAGAGATTATGATAATAAATCACTTGAACGGATGGTTGAAATTCTGTTTTACCGCGAACTTGATTTTTCGCTGAAAAGCATAGCTGAGATTATTTCATCACCCGATTACGATAAATCGGAAGCAATCCGCAAGCAAAAAGAACTGCTGACGTTAAAGAAAGAACGCTTGGAAAGGCTGATTTCTGCCCTTGACAAAGCCGAAAAAGGAGAAATACCGATGAATGAATTCAACAATAAAGAATACGAAACTGCACGCAAGCAGTATGCCGAAGAAGCAAAACAGCGTTGGGGCAGCACGGATGCCTATAAAGAAAGCAAGCAGAAAACCGCAGACTATTCCGCCGAAAAATGGGATGATGTCAACGCAGGGCTGAATTCGGTTTTTGCCGAATTTGCGGCAATCAAAGACAGCACAGCCCCCGAAAGCGAAGCCGCACAGTCACTCGTCAAAAAGCTTCAGGAATATATAACCGAAAATTTCTATACCTGCACACCCGAAATTCTCAGCGGTCTGGGTCAGATGTATGCTGCCGATGAACGCTTCAGAAAAAATATTGATAAAAACGGAAACGGCACAGCAGCTTTTGCAGCAAATGCAATCAGAATTTATTGTTCTTAACAATAACTTTAGAAAGTGAAAATATGGAAAAACACGATTCTTTGCAAATCCTCTTTATAAGGCACGCCGAAACGAATTATACCGACATAGGCGACCGCGACCCGAGCGACGGGGAGCTTACCCCGAACGGTGAGCAGCAATGTGTTGAGTTGGGCGAAAAGCTTAAGGATTTACCGATTGATGCATATATCACAAGCTCTCTGCTGCGTAGCTTTAAAACCGCTGTTGGTGTTTGCAACGCAAAGACGGAAAAGCCCCTGCTTGAAATCTGCCCCGAGCTTGTTGAATGCGGCTGCACGCCGGGATATTTCGGTTGCAGCGAAGAATATCTTCAGAAGTTTTATAAAAACACAAAAATGTGTGAGAAGCTTTTCGGCACAGAAAACTATGAATTCGGCTGTGAAGCGTTTGGGGATAATGTTATCCGTGCTCAAAAAGTGATTTCTTACATTAAAAACAGATTCTCATACGGTGATCGGGTTGCGGTTTTCAGCCACCACGGATTTCTTGAGTATCTTATCCCCACAGCTTTGGGAGTTAAGCCGCATATATTCAGATTTTCTCTTGATAATGTTTCTGTCACAGCTGTTGATTTCTGCCGTGACGGCAACGCAGTGCTCCGCTGCGTCAATAAATAAAGCACGGGAAGATAAGAGCAGCTCCGCGGTTAAGATATTGAACATAGTCAGGACCTCCGGCTAAGCCGGAGGCTTGATTAAGCCCTATAAGGGCACTAT
>CALGRR010000027.1 GCA_937880805.1 uncultured Clostridia bacterium | reverse complement strand
GAGCACGCGGCTGTTAACCGCGGTGTCACAGGTTCGAGTCCTGTTTGAGGCGCCAGCTTAAACCACCCAACAGGGTGGTTTTTGTTATGTTTAATATTATCTGTGAGGTGGCAGCGGTGAACGAGGGTGTTGTTGAGAAGCAGAAGATGCCTGCATTTCTTGGTTTTTTAAAGAAAATTGCAGGCTTTTTGAAACACAATATTGTTGCGGTAATTGCATTTGCGGCAGCGGTAGTAACAAGCATAATAATTCCGCCTGATGCGGCATATCTTGATTATTTTGATTTTAAAACTCTAACCTGCCTTTTTTGTGTTCTTGCAGTTGTTTGTGCATTGAAAAACATTTCTTTTTTCTATTCTCTTGCACAAAGCATTGTTCAGAGATTCAAGAACCTTCGGACTTGCGTTCTGGTGCTTGTTTATATTACCTTCATCGGCTCAATGCTTATTGCGAATGATATGGCACTTCTCACTTTTCTGCCTCTCGGTTATTTCATTCTTTCATCAACCGATAAGAAGAATTATATGGCATTTACCTTTATAATGCAGAATATCGCCGCTAACCTCGGCGGAATGCTCACACCGTTCGGAAATCCTCAAAATCTTTATTTATACACAAAGTTTAACATACCAACCTTTGAGTTTATAAAAATAATGGCAATTCCGTTTGCTCTTTCGGTTGTGCTTATCACCGTTTGCTGCATCATTTTTGTGAAACCTGAAAAGCTTGAAATTGATAACGAACAAATCAAGCTTCCCGCAGGAAGAACGGTTTTATATCTTTGCCTCTTTGCACTTGCTATTGCCATTGTTTTCAGAGGTATTCCTTATTGGATAGGTCTTATTATTATTCCCGCTGTTTTGCTTTTTGCGGACAGAGAAGCATTGAAACAGGTTGATTATGCTCTTTTGTTAACCTTCGTTTTCTTTTTTGTTTTTGCGGGAAATATGGCGAGGATAGACATTGTCAGAGATATTCTTTCGTTCTTTATGGAAAAGAGCACGCTCTTTTTCAGCGTAATATCGTGCCAGTTTATCAGCAATGTTCCGTCTGCAATTCTGCTTTCACAGTTTACGCAGAATTATCAGGAGTTGCTTATCGGCGTTAACATCGGCGGTGCGGGCACGCTCATTGCTTCGCTTGCAAGCCTTATTACTTTTAAGGAATACTGCAATCACAATCCCAACAGAACGGGATATTATATCAAACGCTTTGCGGCGTTTAATTTCGGATTTCTGTCAATTCTGACGGGAGTTATGATGGGACTTAACGCATTGCAATAAAGAATAACCCTTGTGCACGTTTCAGGCGTACACAAGGGTTATGTTATATAACTGTTGAAACCGCAAACATCGGCAGAGTTTTTTCAAAGATGGCTTCAAAATCAGAAACGGGCAGAGGATTTTTACCCTTGCCGATTTCAACGGTATAGGCGGGTCTGTTGAAATATCTGATAAACCAATCCTTGAAGCCTGCGTTGGAGGCAAGCCCCGAATTATCAACAAGTCTGTAGCCGCTTGCGGCGGAAAGAATTTTTGCAATAATTTCGCTGCGTGGCGGAATTGTTTCACCGTATTGCCAGAAAATTTCCTCGCCCTGGCTGTGAAGTGCAAAAGCCATTGACGGTTTTCTGATTTTGGAAAAATTGACTATCGCCTTGCTTTCTGGTTCGCTTTCGGGCACAGGTCCGCCGTAGCGTCTGGGCGAAGGCCCGAGAATGCCGCTTTCGATTTCCTGCCGTCGGGATATATCCCAAGCGGCATCAAAATTATGATTGATGTCAACACCTCTTGCATTTGCATTCCAAAGCTCGGGTGAGGCGGCGGAAAGGTCAGCAACCATTTGCGAATAGCGGCAGGCGGCGGAAGACCCTTCAATCGCAATCTGTACCCCGTCGGGGTTCACGCAGGGAACGATAACGATTTCCCGCATAAGGTTATAGGTGTCAATTCCCCAAATCGGAGTGCGGGTTGCCTTTGAACGGAGCAGAATTTCTGCCCAACGGAGTGCCAGCAGGCAGGTGAGCCATTCCTGACCGTGAAAGCCCGCAGCAATAAGAAAGGGATTGGCACTTCTGCCGATGCTTAAAGAATAGATGTTTCTTGAACATAAGGATTTGCCGATAACGCCCACATTCAAAAACGGATAAGCTTTTTTTAATGAAAAAATTAAATTTCTTTGATTTTCTGCTGTCATAACATTGGGCTTTGTGATATAATCCATAATAGACTCCTTTAATAGTGATATATAGGATTATATTCATAGAATTTACTGAATAAAACTCCGGAGGAATTATATATGGACCTTTTTGAAAAAACGGTTGAGAAAAATTATATTTATGAAGGCAGAATCATCAACGTAAGGAGGGATAATGCCGAATTGCCCGACGGTAAGCCTTGCATAAGAGAGGTTGTTGAGCATAACGGCGGAGTCTGTGTTGCGGCGATAACCGCAGAGAATGAGCTGATGTTTGTGCGTCAGTTCAGGTATCCTTATATGAAGGTTGTTCTTGAGCTGCCCGCAGGCAAGCTTGAAAAAGGGGAAGACCCATTTGAAGCGGGAAAAAGAGAGCTTGAAGAAGAAACGGGCTGCGTTGCTTCGGAATACTATGACCTTGGCGAGTTTTATCCCACTCCGGGCTACTGCGGCGAAATAATTCATCTTTATGCGGCATCGGGTCTTACCGAAACACAGATGCATCTTGATAATGATGAGTTCCTTGAGGTTGAAAAAATTCATATCGACAAAGCTGTTGATATGATAATGAAGAACGAAATCCCCGACGGAAAAACGCAGGCACTCGTTATGAGAGTTGCCGAAATGCTTCGCAGAGGAGCAATAAAGAAATGACCGGAATTATACTTGCATCCTCATCGCCCAGAAGAAAAGAGCTTCTGAAAACGGCGGGTGTTGAGTTTGAAATAATTGTTAAAGAGGTTGATGAGAGCGTTCCTGACGGAATAAATCCGCAGGATGCCGCAGTTTTAACCGCAACGAAAAAAGCTTCGGCGGTTGCCGAAGGTAATAAAGATGCCGTTGTTATAGGAGCAGATACAATCGTTGTTTGTAACGGAAAAATACTCGGAAAGCCGAAAAACGAAGAGCACGCAAAGGAAATGCTTCGTATGCTTTCGGGGATAGAGCACGAGGTTATAACGGGTGTCTGTCTTATCAAAGGTGAAAAAATCAAAAGCTTTGCAAAGGTGAGCAAGGTCAGATTTTATGAGCTGACCGATGCCGAAATAGAAAGCTATGTTGCCACAAAGGAATGTATGGATAAGGCGGGTGCCTACGGAATCCAGGGGCTCGGCTGCACTCTTGTTGAGAGCATAGAGGGCGATTATTTCAACATTGTGGGGCTTCCCGTTGCGGCGGTTGTTAAAGAAATTGCCAAAATGTAAAATATTTTGCAATAAACACTTGCTTTTTGTCTGAATAAAAGCGATAATATAAAAAACATAAAATGAATATGAAAGGAAGATGTTTTTGGAAGCTATACTTAATTTTGATCTTTCAATATTTGAATTCTTTGAGAATGTTGTAAGAATGGATTGGCTTAATCCCATAATGAAAATCATAACAACCCTTGGAGATGACGGCATATTCTTCATCATTCTCGGTCTGGTTATGCTTTTCTTCAAGAAAACAAGAAAGGCAGGCCTTGTTTGCCTCGGTTCGCTTCTTGTTATGACCCTTCTTAACAATGAACTTATCAAGCCCATTATGGAGCGTCCCCGCCCCTATAATCTCACCATTCTTCCCCAGGCTGCACAGAAGGCCTTTGAAGAATACGGCAGAGAATATGACTGGATTGGCTTGTTCGGCAACGTTGACTGGACTATCGACAGATTCCCCGGCTTTGCCGATAAATGGAATGCAGGCTATGTATGGCCCGATATTGTTGACTATATGTCATCAAAATCGCTTTCATTCCCCTCAGGCCACACATCATCGGCATTTACATTTGCAATGGCAATAACAATGGTTCTTAAAAAGAAGGGCGTTGCAATTCCCGCATTTATTTTTGCATTCCTTATGGGTATTTCAAGAATTTATGTTGGCGTTCACTACCCCACAGACGTTATTGTCGGTGCGGTTGTAGGTATTCTTTATGCACTTATCGGCTATGCAATCTTTGCAAAGCTTTATGATGTTGTTTATCCCAAAATCGAAAACGCAATAAAGAACAGAAAAGCTAAAAAATCATAATGATTAAAGAAAAGAGCTTCCCCGAAAAGGAAGCTCTGATTTTTTAAAATAAAATTTTTGATTTTTTTCAATTTAGCTATTGATTTTTTTTGTTATATGTGATAATATACTTTGGCAACAGAAACTTAATAAGATTTGCGCTGTTAGCTCAGCTGGATAGAGTGTTTGGCTACGAACCAAAAGGTCAGGGGTTCGAATCCCTTACAGCGCGCCATACCGAAACTCCTTGTATATCAAGGAGTTTCGGCTTTTTTATGTCCTTTATGAAAAGTGTGAAAAACACTGTTTTTCTAACAAAATTCTAACAAGAGGTCCTTCCGGCTCAAGCTACACAACGTTTTTGAAGCCTATAGAATTTCCGATAGTGTTGCCGAGATCCTTTTTTCTTTTCATATCAAGGTGACCGTAAAACTTGGCGGTGATGTTCACATCGGAATGCCCAAGCCATTCCGAAACGTCATAAAGCTCACGACCCTCAGATAAAAGCAAGGCTGCGCAGCTGTGACGCAAATCGTGAAATCTGATACGTTTCAAATCATTCTTTTTCAAAAGTTTTTTGAAGCGTTTTGATATATAGTCAGGGTCATAAGTTTTACCATTAGGCCATTTGAATATATAATCGTTCTCAATATAATCTTTGCCGCAAGCAGCTCTTTCCTCTTCCTCACGGGCTTTGAGCCATTTGAAGAATTCAATCATATCATCTGACAGAGGGTATGTTCTGTTGCTTGCATCGGTTTTGGTTGAATCCTTTGCAACAACCTTGTTGTTATACATAACAACCGTGTGTCTGACGATAAGCATTTTGTTTTCGAAATCTACCGCATCCCAGCGAAGTCCGAGCACTTCGCTTCTGCGCATTCCGAAATAAATTGTCGCATAAATCAGATGAAAGATTCTGTCATCTTTAATAGCTTCCCAAACCTTCTGAACTTCTTCTGCACTATAGAAATTAACCTTTTCGTGAGTAAGCGTCGGAATTATTACGAATTCCAGACAATCTTCATAAATGATTTTTTGTTTTCTTGCCAGATTAAAAATCAGCTTGAGTACCGTCATATGACTTTTGAGAGTTTTGGGAGAAAGTCCCTCGCCGGTTATTTTGTTTCCGGATACCTTCTTCTCATCAAAATATTTCTGTATAGTTTCATATGTAACCTCGTTTACCTTAATTTTGTGTTCTTCAAAATAAGGAATGATGTGAACTCTTACAATACTTTCGTATCCGCCATATGTGATTATATCGACTTTGTTTTTATACTCGTCAACCCATTTCTGTGCCAATTCATCAAGCGTGATGTCAGAAGGAACAAGCTTACTTTTTAATTCGTATTCCCTTTCGATCTCCTTTCTTTTTTCTTCGGCTTTTCTTTTGTTACCTTTAATTTCAAGACCCGTTGCAATCCATTTCGGTTTTCTTTTACCGTTTTCGTCATAAGTGTCTACAACAATGTAATAGTGGTTGCCTTTGGTCTGTATTGTAGCGCCTATATAAATCATCTCCTTTGAGCGGTTTATACAACGCCGTCCTTTTGGTAACTTAAGGATAGCGCGCAAACCGCTCTGTGTAAAGTAAATTAATTGTGAATTTTTGGCTGAACGAAGAAAAATCTCCGTTCAGCCATTTTGTTATTTTGTGCCGAGCGAACCATAAATTTTGCTTTTCGGCACAAGAAGTTTTTTGCCTATTTTTAGCGCAAAAAGCTTCTTTGTGTTGATGAGTTTGTAAATGGTTTTTTCACAAACTCCGAGAAACTCTGCCGTTTCCTTAACGGTCAGAAGTTCTTTTTCTTCAAACATCGGGTATACCTCATAAAATTATTTTTTGAGGATTTTCTATCTGAACTCATAATGAGTTGTTTTCATTTTCATCCTGAGAAAGCGAGCTTTCATTTATATATACAAAACGGGTGGAATCAAACCGTTCCCGTATCCTCAGGGTTAGTGCGATAAAAGATATGACTGCACCGTGACGTTGTTTCTCCAGTGAGACAAGTGAAAAATTGAAACTGCCGCAAGTGCAAGATTGTTGTATTCGGTTGGTAATCCGTATTCGATTGCCAACGCTTTATTCTTTCCTCTGACTTTGTATGTACCTTTGATTAATTTTTCTTCAAAAGGTTTGTGAACTATCGTGCCATCGGGAAGTTTCTTTGTGCAGTACAGTCTCCAACGCAGATGGATTTCGTCTGCAAGTTTTTCTGCATATCCTTCTTCTGTGTTGATTTTATTCAGATAATAGTCATAACATCTTTTGGCATTCTCTGCCCTAATGTGGTGATAGTCGATTGAATTTGACAACTCAATCGGCTTAAAAACTTTTTCTTTTTTGCCGACATTAAAATATTCGCTGACGAAAACTTCGTCTTCAGGAAGAATCCTCTGAAGTGAATCTTTGCCGCCTTTTCCGTTTTTGACGAAAACACAGAAATGTCCCGATTCATCTGTGACAAGGTCCCGACCCTCAAGTTTGGCAAGCTCGGATGCTCTTATACCCACAACACTCTGAA
>CALGRR010000026.1 GCA_937880805.1 uncultured Clostridia bacterium | reverse complement strand
TGCTTATTGCACCCGATGGCTTTGAGTCATCCTCCCATATTGCATAAAGCGTTCTGCTTTATCTATGTAGCCAAAGTGGCTTTTGCAGTACAATTTAACCGCTCTAATTATAAGCGGGTCTGCTTCATCAATAACGCATACGCCTGCTAGTTTTAGATCTAACTTGCACGCTTCTATAAGGTCGGTTATTTCCGCCTCTATTTCTTTATTTGTGCTACTTATTCGTAGCTCTGTTTTGGCTTTTGCCAATAACTCTGCGCTAACTGCCACTTTTGTACCTCTTTCTAGCCTACTGTAGCTCTACTAACTTTTTACCTTTAAGCATTTCTGCGCGCTCTTTTTCAACGTCCCACTCTTCGCCTACTTCTCTAATAACTTTTGCGTTAAGGTCGTGGAAGCGTTTAATAGCTTTTACGCCTACTTTGCCCTCTGTTGCTGCGCTAGCTGCTGCGGCCTTTTTCTTTGCTTCCTCTTCTTCCTGAATATCAGGGAATACAGAAATCATAGGTTTAATGTCTTTACCTTTAAAGTGTCTGTCAACATAGTTTTTAGTAATTTTGACCACAAGCGGTAGCATAAACAATACACCGATAAGGTTTGGTATCATCATAAGACCGTTGAAGGTGTCGGAAATATCCCAAGCGAGGGTTGAAGTCATAACCGCACCGAAGATAACGGTGATAACGTGAATGATTTTGAAGACGATTGTTGTCTTTGCGCCGAAGAGATATTCCCAAGCCTTTGAGCCGTAGTGTGACCAGCCGAGAACGGTTGTGAATGCAAAGAGGAACATTGCGATTGCAACGAATCTCTGACCGATATTACCCCAATGGAAAACGCTGTTGAATGCACCTGCAACGAGTGTTGCATCGGTAAGACCCTCTGCAATTTCGCCCGTTTTTGCATCAAACACACCCGACGTGAGAACAACGAGAGCAGTCATTGTGCAGACAACCATTGTATCGGCGAACACCTCAAAAATGCCCCACATACCCTGCTTTACGGGTTCTTTGATATTGGAGTTTGAGTGAACCATAACGGATGAACCGAGACCTGCTTCGTTTGAGAAAACGCCTCTCTTGAAGCCCTGAGTAACCGCTGCACTGATTGCCGCACCGAGTGTACCGCCGACAAATGCTTCAGGCTTGAATGCGTTGACGAAAATGCTCTTGAATGCAGGGATAATCATATCATAGTTAACACCGATAATGATAAGGCTGCCTGCAATAAAGAGAACAATCATAAAGGGAACGATTTTTTCTGCAACGTTTGCAATTCTGTTAAGACCGCCGAGAGTGATTAGTGCAACAAGAATCATGATTACGACGCCGAGAATAAGGTTATAAAGCGATACTCCGCCGAGCACCTGAACGGACGAAAGAGCCTCAACGTTGAATGCCGCCGAAACGTTTGCAACAATCTTGTTGACCTGACCCATTGAGCCGATGCCGAATGAAGCGAGCATCGTGAAAATGCAGAAAAGGAATGCAAGAACTTTACCGATTGCCTTACAGCCTTTTTTACTTCCGAGACCGTCACGAAGATAATACATCGCACCGCCCGACCATTCGCCATTGACGTTGCGGCGGCGGAAATAAATGCCCAGAACGTTTTCGGAATAGTTAGTCATCATACCGAAGAATGCGGCAACCCACATCCAGAAAACCGCACCTGCACCGCCGATGCAGATAGCTGCGGCAACACCTGCAATGTTACCTGTGCCGACAGTTGCGGCAAGAGCTGTGCAAAGAGCCTGGAAGGGTGAAATAGTACCCTTTTCTTTTGAATGACCGATAACGTTCTTTGTGAAAAGGCTTCCGATGGTGTTTTTCCACCAATGACCGATGTGAGTAACCTGAAACACCTTGGTAACGACGGTCATAAGAATACCTGTGCCGATGAGCAGAATCAAGCCGTATTTGCCCCATACGACACCGTTGACGGCACCGTTGATTTCCGCCACTTTGTCAAAAAAAGCTTCCATTTTTAAAATTCCTCCTATAAATAAAAAAATCGGATTACAAGACGTAATCCGACAAAAGTACAAATTCACCCCGAAAAATCGGGTGATAAAAACTTTGTCCTTTTGCCTGAGAGATTAGCTGTCGCCTTGCCCCTTCGGCACTCAATTAAATGAGCTTCTCCAAAGTTATGTCCGTTTGCAGTCCCTTTCCCTTTCGGGAAGCCTGAGAGCGTTACTCCTTCGGCAGCATTTGCTTCTTCTGCAAACTTCAACCATAAATTATTTTATTTTCTATATAATACCACTTTAATTCTTAAAAATCAATACAGGTTGTATACAGCTATAGTAGAAAATAACTGAAAACACATTACATTCCTTGTGCAATATATCCACGTTCTTCTAAAGCGTTTTGAATCCTATTCAAAACATCTTCGGACTCCGCACGCACCGTGTGATAATGATAACCGCCTGTTATGTTCATAAGCTCGGATGATTTGCCGCTTCTTACTCCTTCAATGAATTGTTTTATATGAAGGCTTGAAAAAATGTTCAGCGGTGCAGTCATTTTGCCGTAAACCTTATGCCAGACAAACACATCAACTACTGTGCCGCCGAGATTTACAATGGTGGTCAGTTCATCTTCGGTTTCTTCTGTTGTATGATACACTTTGAAAACACGCTCTTTTAAAGGTGATTTCTGAATAATATATCCGTTATGGGTAGAGAGAATGTCATATCCCGTACCTTTGAGCACGGTTATATCCTGAACAATAATCTGTCTTGATACTCCGAATTCTTCGGAAAGTTTACCGCCCGATATTGCTTCGTTTGATGATAAGAGCAAATTAACAATTGCTTTTCTTCTGTCAGCGGCTTTCATTGATTCACCCCTTTATACAGCGTGCAAATTTTTAAGCGAGAGATCTAAAATAGGAGAAGAATGTGTAAGAGCTCCGCTCGAAATATAGTTTACACCAATATCGGTGAGTTTTGCAACATTTTCTTTTGTAACATTTCCGCTGCACTCTGTTTCAGCTTTACCTGCACAGAGTTCAACGGCTTTTGTCATATCCTCGATGCTCATATTGTCAAGCATAATTATATCCGCGCCCGCTTCAAGTGCTTCTTTGAGCATTTCAAGATTCTCAACTTCAATTTCAATTTTACGTACAAAGGGTGCATATTCCTTTGCCATTGCAACAGCTTCTTTTACACCGCCTGCTGCTCCGATGTGATTGTCTTTAAGAAGAATGCCGTCACTCAGATTAAAGCGGTGATTGTAACCGCCTCCGACCTTGACCGCGTATTTTTCAAACACACGCATACCGGGGGTGGTTTTACGGGTGTCGAGAAGTTTGGTGTTTGTTCCTTCAAGCATATCAGCAATGGTGCGTGTGTATGTTGCGATACCGCTCATACGCTGTAAGTAGTTGAGTGCAGTTCTTTCACCCGAAAGCAGAACTCGTATATCACCACAGATAACTCCTAACTTTTGTCCGCTTTTAACCTTGTCACCGTCTTTAACGGAAAACTCAATCTTCGTATCAGCATCAAGAAGCTCAAATACTCTTTTGAAAACTTCAAGACCTGCAATAACACCGTCTTGCTTGCAAATCAGCTCAACCTCGCCGAGCTGATATTGACGCATAACGGAGTTTGTGGAAATATCCTCGCTTGTAATATCTTCTTTGAGTGCATTTAAAATGATGTCATCTGCGTTTATTTTCATAGTAATATTATTCATGGCTGTTTTTCTCCTTTTCAATAGCAGCTAAAACTGCTTCCTTATATTTTTCTGCATAGCCGTCGTATTGTGCGGAATCTATGATAACTTCTTTTTGAGGTTGCGTTTGAGTATAATTATCTGTGATATGACTTGCTGCTCTTTTGGCAAAAACAAGACTTTCGAGCAGCGAATTACTTGCCAGTCTGTTGCGCCCGTGAACACCGTTACAAGCAGTTTCACCCACTGCATATAAGCGTTCCATAGAGGTTTTGCTGTATCGGTCAACATCAATGCCGCCCATAAAATAATGCTGTGACGGCACAACGGGAATGGGCTCTTTTGTTACGTCATAGCCTTCATCAAGGCAATGCTGATAAATATTCGGAAAGTGACTTTTTATCTCTTCTTCGGGAATCGGAGCCATAGAAAGCCAGACGTGTTCGCTGCCTTCTTTTTTCATTTCATCAAATATTGCTTTTGCAACAACATCACGGGGAAGAAGCTCATTGACAAATCTTTCACCCTTGGAATTGAGCAGAATTGCGCCCTCACCACGAACTGATTCGGAAATCAGGAATTCACGTCCGTGCTTCTTGGTGTAAAGGGTTGTAGGGTGAATCTGTATGTAATCAATGTGCTGCAGCTTAATATCATATTTGAGTGCCAGCGCAAGAGCATCGCCCGTCAGGTGACGGTAGTTGGTGGAATGCTTGAACAGACCTCCGATACCGCCCGTTGCAAGCACGGTATAATCTGCGATTATGCCGATATATTCACCGTTTTTATCGTGACCGATGATGCCGTAACATATATTTTCGTCACAAATCAGATCAACCATTGTAAAATTTTCAATGAGTGTGATATTGGGTCTGTTTCTTGCGGTTTCAAGCAGATGAGATGTGATTTCCTTGCCCGTTTCATCCTCGTGAAAAAGAATTCGCGGCTTTGAATGAGCACCCTCACGCGTATATGTGAAGGCTTCTCCGTCTTTTTCAAACTGTACACCGAAGGAAACAAGGTCGCCGATTATCTCCTGAGATGAGCGAATCATAATCTCTACGGAATCGGGATTGTTTTCGTAATGCCCCGCTTTCATCGTGTCTTCAAAAAATGATTTGTAATCTTCTTCATTTCGCAGAACGCATATACCGCCTTGAGCAAGAAACGAATCGCTTTTCGGCGCTTCATTTTTTGTAACTATTGTTATTCTTTTGTCTTGAGGCAGATTAAGCGCACAGTAAAGCCCTGCAACGCCGCAACCGACTATTATAATATCTGTGTTCATTTCACTTTCCAAGCTCCAACATCCTTTCAAGCGGTAAAAGTGAACCAATGCGAACCGCATCATCAACAATAACTTCTTTGTCTTCATTTTGTAGAACCGAAAGAACGGATTCAAGGGTGTTAAGCTTCATATCGGCACAGCAGGGATGAGGATTCGGAAAATAAAACTTTTTATCGGGGTTATCCGTAACCAACTTATAGTTCACTCCGTCTTCGGTGCAGATAATAAATTCATTCACATCACTCTGCTTTGCATAAGTGATTATATCTGCTGTGCTTCCGATATAATCGGACAGTTTCAGAATTTCAGGTTCACATTCGGGATGTGACAAAACAATTGCACGAGGATATTTTTCTTTTACTGCCGTGAGCTGATCCGCTGCGATTTTTGCGTGAATCGGACAGCAGCCGTCATTAATGATTATATTTTTTTCAGGTATCTGTTCGGCAACAAATCTACCGAGATTTCTGTCGGGAATAAAGAAAATGTTTTTGTTCGGAAGTGCTTCAACAATTTTTACTGCATTTGATGAAGTAACACAAACGTCGCTCTGACATTTCAGCTCTGCTGTTGAGTTGATATAACACACAACCGCAAGGTCATCGTACTTATTACGCATTTCATCAATAATGCCGTCGGCAACCATGTGAGCCATAGCACAGTCAGCCGTAAGGTCAGGCATAAGCACTTTTTTATCGGGACTCAGAATTTTTGCACTTTGGCTGAAGCGAATGGATTGGGGATTTGTTATTTGGGTACAACGATTTATAATCCGGACCAGATTATAGAGACTTTGCAATTGCCGCGTTTAGTTATGCCCATAGCTACGATAACGGTAGGATATCCGGATGAAGAACCTATGCAAACGGATCGTTTGCCTTTAGAAGGTCTGTTGCACGAGGAAGTCTATAAAGATTATACGTCGCAGGATATTGACCGGATTTATGCAGAAAAGGAAGGCTTGCCTGAGAATAAGAAGTTTATCGAAGAGAATGGTAAGGAAACCTTGGCACAGGTGTTTACGGATGTTCGCTATAAAAAGTCCGATAATGAATACATGTCGGAAGTGCTTAAAAGAACGCTGAAGGCTCAAGGATTTGATAAATAATAAAGAAGGACAGCATCAAGCTGTCCTCTTTTTATTTCCAGATCTAACCCTTTCAAAGCCCAGAAAGTATCACCGCCACCTACAGTGAAGCCTTTTTTTACACCCTTTGTAACAATTACATTTTCCATGTTATCCACTTAGTCCTCTCCTAACTTCAACGCCTGTGCAATCTTGATCTTAGAAATCAATACACCTAATATTACCATACAGATCATGATCACTGTACCAATCACAGCAAACAATCTTACATAATCGCTGCCTTCACTGATGATTTCCAAGGGAATTACCTGATCAG
>CALGRR010000025.1 GCA_937880805.1 uncultured Clostridia bacterium | reverse complement strand
TTGCAATGGGGAACCTCAAAGCAAGAAAAAAGCAATATACATTAATGATAATCGGCATTGTTCTTGCGATGATTTTCACAAGTGCCGCAATGTTTTTTGCGGTATGCAACGAAGATTCAAGAGAAGAAAGAAAATGGATTTCTCTCGGCAAGCAGGATTTCATTCTCAAAAAATGCGACGGCTTTGACCTTGAACGTTTTAAACAGGATGGCTCTGTTATTGACTATGCAACCTATGAGGTTATTGCCTACGGCTATTCACCCGATGATGATTTTGAGGATGGCATGGGTATCGCTGTGCATAACGATAAATCGAGAGAGATTTCGCATTTCTATTTTCTTGACGGAAGATATCCCAAAGCCGAAAATGAAATCGCAATCGAAAGTGATGCACTTTTTCGCATGAATTTGTATGATGCGGTTATAGGTGACGAAATAACACTCAATCTCCGTGCGGCAAACGGCGACGGATTTCTCGAAAAAGAAACTCAGAAAACATATACCCTTGTCGGCATTCTCAAAGACAGAAGATATACCTATGAGCAATGGTACATGCTCAACTCCAATTATGAATGTCCGGAATATCCTGCCGCAATTGTTTATGACAATGCAGAGGTTGAAATAGGCGGCAGACCTTGGATGATAGGTCTTGTTGATTTTAACTATGATGGTAAAACAAGCTTCGAGCCGTTTTATAACAGCTACAAAGAATATCTCAGACAAAACGGATTAGATAATTATCGGTCAAAAATTTTTTCAGGCCAAAACTCGGTTAATTATGACGGATATTTGGACGGCGGATATTGGATTCAGACTGCCGGTGAACAAGTAATAAATGACTGGGCATTGGCTGATATGAAGCAGATAACAACTCTCGGAACTATTCTCGCCGCTGTGCTTGCAATTGCATCATGCTTCGGTGTTATCAATGCTTTTAACACAAATCTTCAGGAGAGAAGAAAGCAGATAGGTATGCTTCGTGCAGTAGGTGCAACAAAAAGGCAGATAATCAAAATTTTCGGCAGAGAAGCTCTTTTAATCAGTCTTATCTGTGCACCGATAAGTGTTGCTTTCGGTTATCTTACGGTTTGGATTTTCTCGTATTTAATGGGTGAAATTTTCATTTTCAATCCCGAGTGGTATGTGGTAATCGGCATCGGAATTCTCGGAATCTGCTTTGTTATGGCGGCGGCACTCATTCCTCTTTTCTATGCCGCAAGAGTAACTCCCATGCAGGCTATCAGAAACACCGAACTTGGCAGAAAGATGAAGAATAAAAAAATAAAGACCGTAAAGGCCTTTAACGGACAAAAACTCATTGCAAAAAGGAGTCTTACTTTCCACCGTTTCAGACAAGTCAGCGTAAGTCTTATTCTGATTGCAACGATTATCGTCAGCTGTTTCTGTGTTTCGCTTCTTGAATTTTACACAGAAAAAACTGAAGAAGAATATGATTACAGGGTTCATTCATACGGTTCTCCCGAATATGCTTTTGCAAACTTCTTCTATGATTTTGATTCTATGCTGAAAGAAAATGATGTTGATGATATTTCGTCAAACCGTCATGTTGTAAACGCAACGGGCAGGCTTGAATATGCCGTCAACTGGATTATTGACGGAGAATATCCCGAATTTCTCAAGCTTGCCGAATTCAACAGACCCGTAAACTACGACAAATATGAATACGGATTCGGTGAGGGTGAAAATCTGAAACCCGAAGAAATTGTTGAATATTATAAAAACGGACCTGATTATTCCGATGAATACATTGAATTTAAAGAAGCGGTGAATTATGAATCTGAGCCTTTCGGAACAAGAATTCAGACTCAGAGCGAGGAGTCGCTTCTTTCTCTCAAAAAATATCTTCTCGACGGAGAAATCGATATAGACAAACTCAATTCCGGCGAAGAGGTTATTCTAGTTGTGCCTGAGGAAATAGCTTACAGTATAAAATATAACTCCGACGGCTCATATGCCAGCTACGGTCATGATTATATCACCGACGGATATTATGTAAACTATAAGTCGGGATATACGGAAATATTCCGTGAAACAATGCCGTTCAAAGCAGGCGAAACCATAAAATTGAGTATGCTGTTTAATTATGATAAAAAAGAAAACAAAATTCTTGAATACGAAAAAGCCTATGATTATGAATACGAAAGATATGACCGTGAAGTGAAAATCGGCGCAATCATTTCAAAGAACCCGTTTAGCGGTTTCTGGAACAGATTGCCAATGTTTCTCACCACAAATCAAGGCGTTTCGGCATTCGGCTGTCCGCTTCGATATGGATTTATCGATATAAACACAGTCGATGAAATGACACCCGAAATCGAAGAAGAAATTGAAGCTTTCTTCCGTGCGGCGGAGTATAACTTTGATTCAAATTACCGTATGCAAGAGCTTCAGAAAACCGAGATGAAAACACTTGTTGCAGGTATTTCGTCGATAATTCTTCTTCTTTTCTGCATTGCGGCAAGTCTTGTCAATAATGCTCTGACGGCAAAAATCCGTGAAAGCAAGCGAGAAATCGGAACTCTTCGTGCAGTCGGCGCAAGTGCTAAAGAACTGACGATGGTTTATATACACCAATTGCTTTCGATGTTCGGAACGGGATGCGGTCTCGGCTTCGGAATTTATACGGTTGTATTTTTCTCGGCAAAATTTATCTGTAAGTACGGCATTCATATTATGTTCCCGTTTGAATTCCGAATTCTGACAGCTGCCGCAATATGCCTTGTTCTTTTTGCGGTTTGCTCATTTAATCTTTATTCAAAAGTCAAAAAGCAGATGAAATACAGCATTGTTGAAAATATCAGGGAGTTATAATTTCTATGAAAAAATTATTTAGTTTAATAATGTGTTTGCTGTTTTGCTTTGTGCCGATAACAACCGCTTTTGCAGAGGAAATACCCTCACAGCCGAAAGTTATGGTTACGGATTACAAAACCGATGGTGAACTCAAAGCAGGCAACACGGCAAAAATTTCAATCACACTCACAAATAAAAGCAAAACCGATTATGTAAATAATATGAAGCTGACCTTCTCCGATTCAAGCGGAGATATTGTTCCTGTCGGTGTAGCATCGGGTTATGTTGACAGACTTAATGCAAAAAGATCCGTAACGTGGGATATTGATGTCAAGATTTCTGATTCTGCAACCGATGGCAACCACGCAGTTAACATAATTTGTGAATTTGAAAGTGAAGCAGGCAGCGGTTCATCCTCTGATGTAATCAATCTCAATGTAATCGGTAAAAAAGAGATTGAAACCACAACCGCACCGCAGGACACATCTCAGCCTCGCCTTATGGTTACCGAATATACCGTTGAAAACGGCAGCATTATTCCTGGCGAAAACCGAAAAGTGAACATCACAATCAAAAACACAAGTCCGTCAAAATCGGTAAGCAACATAAAGCTTTCTCTTGCGGATGAAAGCGGTGAACTCAAAACGGATGGAATGGGCACCGCTTATGTAAAGAGCA
>CALGRR010000024.1 GCA_937880805.1 uncultured Clostridia bacterium | reverse complement strand
AACGGTTATCAAAGCCATAAAAGCTAACGTAAATATTCTGTCTAAATCCATAATTATGTTTTTCTCCTCTTATCCGGCAATTTCTCATATTCCTCGGGGTGGTTGGCATAATACTCATTCAGATATTTCCTCGAGCGTTCAGCCGACTTTTCTCGCCAGTCCTGCCTCTGCTCCTCGGTAAGCTCATCCCACGCAACAACGCTGCCGTCCTCAAGCTTTAAATTAATTGTCCAGGTCAAAGCTGCCATTATAACCACTCCTTCCCTATATTCTTATTCCTTCTGCAGTTTGTCCGTGCAAGTCCTAAAAAATCAATTATATAGGCTCCTTTGGCAAAGGAGCTGGGCGAAGCCCTGAGGATTGTTTTTGCATAAGCAAACATAATATCAACAGTCTTTCAACAAATCGTTTGATGTGCATCCGAGTTCTCTTGCAATCGCATTGCCTGCTGTCATACTCGGTATCTTCAAACCGTTTTCAATTTTGGCAATGTAGCTCTGCGAAACTCCAACCTTCTTTGCCAGCGAATCCTGACTCATTTTCTTTTCCTCTCTGATGCGCTTAATGTTTTCTCCGATTGACATTTTGATTACCTCCAAAATTTTCATTGACTAAATAAAAATTAATTTGTAAAATGAAGTTGCCTACATAGGCGAAGAAAGGAGTCGCTATTTTGACCAACCTTTTGACTTTGCCTGTTCCCGATGCGTTTGGCAGCGCAGCTGATGCTATCGGCAAATGAATCAGCAGAACCAACACTGCTGAAAGTGAAGCAGCATATTAAGAAACAGGAAGTGCTATTTCTTGACCCCACTGCACAAAGGACAAATATGCATTCCTCAATGTAGCCAAAATGAGCGGTATTTGTCGATGATAATTTGAGGTTATCATTGCTTTGGCGTTGCAATATGCTTCGGGTAAACAAATGTTGGAAGAATCGTATGTGATAGCACCGCATACGGTTCTTTTTTTATACTCCCTGCTTCTTAATATGCTGCTTTTAATCTCCCCTATGTTGCAAACTTCGTTTCTCTTGCAATTTCAATTAATAAATGTTATGATGTAATCGAATTATGACTACAGGCATATGTTATCACTAATTTTAGTGATTGTCAACAACAATTATCACTATTTTTAGTACTTTCTATATTTTGCACAAAAAGAAGGTGATTTTTTTGTATATTTCTTCAGATGTTGCTCAACGAATTAAAAATTTAGCAAAAGAGCAAAATCAATCAATAAAAGATGTTTTAAAAGAAGCTGAATTGGGAATTAATACACTTTCAAATATGAAAACATCTATGTTAAAAGCAGACTCTCTCGCAAAAATCGCTGACCAACTAAACTGTTCTGTCGATTATTTGCTTGGTCGTACAAAAATAAAAGAAGCCCCCGCCGAAGCGGAGGCTAAAATAAAAAGTATTACTGATATTTATAACAAACTTAATCCAAAGAACAAAGCTCTTCTTGATTCTCTACTTCAATCAATGCTTGAGCAACAAGAAGAAAATATGTAAGGTTATCATCATTAAGCATTTCAAGTTTTTCAATCAATGTATCTTTACCTTTTTGAGCTTTTTCATTCTCTATCACTTTACATACCTCTCTTTCTCGAACATTTGTTCTGCTTATTATTTTAGCGGGCATTTCTCAATTTGTCAACCCTCCTTTTTGCCCTTTTTGAAATGTTCTTATCTATATATGTAAATTTTTGTAGTTTGTTACGCTAAAACCCCCTCTTTTTCCGCTATAACGGAATTCTTTCCCCAAAAGAAAAAACCATCTTCGCCTTCTCCTTGAGGAGAAGGTGTCACATAGTGACGGATGAGGTGGCATTACATATAAAAATTCAGTAGGGAACGCTGTCCTCAGCGTTCAGTTTAAATCCCCCCGTCTCCCTCTTGAGGGAGATGTCGCCACAGCGACAAAGGGAGTTGTTCATCTCTTGCGTAGCAATAATTTCGCATTACGCATTACGAATTACGCATTATAAAAATCTCTCCCGGCTCAACTCCCAGAGCCCTAGCCAATAAACATATTGTTAAAACAGTCGGATTTCCCAATCCGTTTTCTATATGGTTAATCTGTGTCTTGCTGACCCCCGATTTTTCCGCAAGCTCCGTTATAGTCAGCCCCGCCTTTTCTCTCAACTCAAAAAGCCTGTACTCAATTTTCATTTTCTCACCCTGAGCTATTATCTGCTTTTTGATTTATTTTATTTGTAAAGGAAGTCTGAAATGAAAAAGTTTACCGCTGTTCTATTTGTAACCGTGCTGTTCTTTTCTGCTTTTGTTCTCCCTGCCCTATCTTATGATGTTGATTATGATGATTTAAGTGATGAACTGCAAGAACTATATGATGCGGCTTTTGAAGAAGGATATGAGGCGGGATATGATATAGGATACGACGAAGGGTATGGTGATGCAGATAATATAAATTATGATGCATATGAAAGCGGCTATGATGCAGGGTATTGGGATGCCTATGATGAACTTGAAGAGGATGAAAAAGAAGATTCCGACAGCATTTTTAAGAAAATCGGCGATTGGATTCTAACTATAATTCTTTTTGGCTCTTGGGGTTGTATCCTCATTTTCCTTCTGTGGTTTTTTGTAATCTCACCGATTGTTGATAAAATAAAAGAGAAGTTGAGGCGTTGATAATGAATATT
Organism: uncultured Clostridia bacterium; assembly: GCA_937880805.1. Lineage (GTDB taxonomy): Bacteria > Bacillota > Clostridia > Oscillospirales > Acutalibacteraceae > CAG-177. The sequence continues at coordinate 61,347 of CALGRR010000024.1, read as the reverse complement.
GATTTGTTTGATTTTTTTTACAATTTAATAATGGAAATATTAGAGTTTGGTATTATCTATTTGCTTTTTGTTGCAGTTTACAAATGGTTTAATAAAGAAAGATTCTTTTCAATAAAATCTGCTTTATTCCGAACCGCAATTTTTGGCATTATTGCGTTGATTCCTTCTGCAAGCACTTATATAACCAACTATTCGCTATATGGCAGTTTTCAAATATCCCCGTACGAAGTTGTTGCTTTTATTATATTTTTAATTGCCACATTTACCACACTTTCACATTCCAATTTCATACTTGACAAAATAGCTCTTCATAAGCAACTGAAAAACTGCTCTCTTTCTGAACTTAATTCTTGCGATGAAATTTTTGTTTATAAAGGAAAGTCCTATAGCTTTGTAGATTTTCTCTCTTGTCGTGCCAATCTTTATTCTTCCTATCCAGATAAAGCCTTAAGCTCTGTGCTTGGTAAACGCAAATATAAAACTTTTAAAGAACCTGTCGATGAAATAGACTATCTCGCAATAAACGCAATTATTTATCAAAGAAAAGAAAATCTTGATTTCGTTGATGCTGTTGATTATGTTATCGAAAACAAAGATCAATTTTTCACTTCAACTAAAAAAAGCACTTTAATTTTTGATAATTCTGCTAATCAACAAACAAACTCTGTCGCAACTGAACAAATTGAAAATTCTAAACCTATTGATGATGAAAACATTATGTATTGTAGAAACTGCGGACACAAACTCACCGAGGATTCAAACTTCTGTGAAAAATGCGGTATTGCAATAAAAGCTGAAAAAACAGCAAGTGATTCAAATACAGCCTCTATCGCAACCAAAGAACGCTTTAAGTTCAAGAAAGCTTTAATTATAATCCCAATTATTTTGGTTTTGTCAATTTCTTTGGTGCTTGCCACAATATATTTTTTTATTCCGGAATTTAAGTATGCTAAAGCCGTTAAGCTTGCTGATAGCAAGAATTTTGAAGAAGCTAATATGATTTTTGAGCAATTAGGTGATTATCGTGACAGCAATCTTTTAATCCATCATCACAGTTATTACAAAATTGTAGACAGTCTTTCTCCAACATGTTTGGATGATGGATATGTTGTTAAAGAATGTTCTTGCGGAGAAGCAAAAAAAGACATATTAAATGCTCAACATTCATATAAACCTGCAACTTGTATCGAACCCAAAATCTGTTCAGCTTGCGGAGAAAAATCTGGTGCACCTTTAGGACATACTGATGCTTTTGCAGTATGTGCTTGGTGTGATAAAATTCTTTTCGAAAAACAAAGTTTTTCAGGCTATGGTCCCGGATATGTAAAAAACATATCATTACCTATTGGCAAATACTCGATAACTGGTTCTCATAACGGACAGCACAATTTTATCGTCTATTTTCATGGCGGCAAATATAATAATATGATTGCCAACAAAATTGGAAAATGTTCAACAGTAACTACCGTTCGTTCTTCTACTACCTATCCTATAGAAAACGGCTACATAGACGTTCATATGGCTGATGGTTCATGGACATTTACTATTGAAGCTTTAGTAAATTGATTTTCATAAAAAATAAATAGGGAGTGATAATTTGAAAACCGCAGCCGCATATATCCGTGTATCAACCGATGATCAGCTTGAATTTTCTCCCGATAGTCAGCTCAAGCTCGTCAGAGAATACGCAAAGAAAAATGATTATATTCTCCCCGATGAATTTATATTTCAGGATGACGGCATCAGCGGCAAGGATGCAAAGCACCGCCCTTCGTTTAACAAAATGATCGCTCTTGCAAAATCCGAAGAACATCCGTTTGATGCAATTCTCGTCTGGAAGTTCAGCCGCTTTGCCCGTAATCAGGAAGAAAGCATCGTTATAAAAAATCTTCTCCGCAAAGTCGGTGTTGAAGTTCGCTCAATTTCCGAACCCGTTGACCCCGACAGTGCCTTCGGCTCTCTCATAGAACGTATCATTGAATGGATGGATGAATATTATCTCATAAACCTTTCAACCGAAGTTAAGCGAGGAATGATGGAACGCTTTTCTAAAGGCAAAATCGTTTCTATTGCCCCTTTCGGCTATGAAGTGCAAAACGGTGAATATATCCCCTCACCCTCCGAAGCTCCCGTTATCCGCCGCATCTTTGAATCCTATCTTGCAGGTGCAGGCGTTCGCCGCATTGCAATGAATCTTGCCGCCGAAGGTGTTCGCACCAAAAGAGGCAACGTGCCCGATAACCGCTTTGTGGAATACATTCTCCATAATCCCGTATATATCGGAAAAATAAGATGGTCCAAAGACGGCAAAGCCGCCTCAAAGCGTGATTACAATAACGAGAATGTAATAACCGTTGACGGCACTCACGAGCCTCTTGTCACCCCCGAAATATGGGAAGCTGTTCAGAATAAGCTCGAAGCTCAAAAGAAAGCGTATCCTAAATATCAGCGAAAAGAGCAAACCTCAAATTATATGCTCAAAGGCCTTGTCAGATGCAGCTCCTGCGGAGCTACCCTCTGCCAGCTTTCGCAAAAAACATCTTTGCAATGCCATAATTACAGCCGAGGCTCCTGCAAGGTATCTCATTCAATAACAATAAACAATCTCGATAATGCGGTTATAAATGCCCTCGAATATGCCGCCTCAACAAACAGCTTTAATTTAAAACCGCATCACCGTTCCCCCGCTTCCTCAAATGACAGCATCGGCAAGCTCATCGCCGCCGAACAGCGAAAACTGCAAAGAGTAAAAGCCGCCTATGAAAACGGCACCGACACTCTCGAAGAATATGCAGAAAACAAAGCCAAAATCCAGGCACAAATAAAAAAGCTTGAAGCAGAATGCCCCAAGCCCGAAAAAGAATTTGATAAAAAAGCCTACTCGCAAAAAATAATATCAGTCCTCGATATTGTCATGGACCCCAACCAAACCCCGCAAACCAAAAACGAAGCCCTTCGCACCATCATCGACCACATCACCCTCCACCGCCCAGGCAACAATATTGAAATAACCTTCTATTGATTTTTTATTTTATATCTTTTGTCCATATGGCGGCCCAGACGGTGAGCTTGCCGCATCATTGAGATACCTCAGCCAGAGATTTGCGATGCCCTATAACGAGCTTAAAGGCTTGCTGACGGATATAGGCACTGAAGAACTTGCTCATCTTGAAATGGTAGGAGCTATTGTTCATCAGCTCACAAGAAATCTTACGGAAGACGAAATCAGAAAAGCAGGCTTTGATGCGTATTTTGTTGACCACACAACGGGTGTTTATCCTGCCGCCGCTTCGGGCGTGCCTTTTACCGCTGCATATATTCAGAGCAAGGGTGACGTTATAACGGATATGACAGAAAACCTCGCCGCAGAGCAAAAAGCCCGCACTACCTATGATAATATTCTTCGCCTTGTTGACGACCCCGACGTCAGAGAACCTATCAAATTCCTTCGTGCAAGAGAAATCGTTCATTTTCAGCGTTTCGGCGAAGGCTTGAGGCTTGCAACCGACAAGCTCAACGAAAAGAATTTTTACGCATTTAACCCGTCCTTTGATAAACATTGCAACAAATAACAACCGTGCCCACAGACAATCTGTGGGCATTTTGATTTATGTAGAAATAAGTTGTTTATAAAAAAATCGGCACAAAATTTCGGGTTGTTTTTTGTTGAATTTGTGCTATAATTAGCACGATAATTCAGGTTTATATAAAAAAGAGGAAAGCATATGTCTGAACAAAAATCAACTATGGTCACCGACCTTACAAACGGCAGCGTCACCAAACTGCTGCTTAAATTCGCATTTCCGTTATTTGTTTCAAACGCACTTCAAGCCATATATAACATTGTTGATATGATAGTTGTGGGGCAGTATATCGGCGGCGAGGGTATGTCAGCCGTTTCTATCGGCGGCGACGTTTTGCATCTGCTGACCTTTGTAGCTATGGGCTTCTCATCAGCAGGTCAGGTGCTCATCTCGCAGGATGTGGGTGCAAAGCGTATGGATGCCGTCCGAAAAACAATAGGCACTATGTTCACCTTTCTTCTGGGAATATCGGTTGTTATTTCCGTTGGTTGCTATTTCATCCGCAGCTTAATGCTTGATTTACTCAACACACCCACCGAGTCCTACGCTTTCACAATGGACTATACCGTTACCTGCATTTTCGGGTTATTCTTCATTTACGGTTATAATATAGTAAGTGCAGTTCTTCGCGGTATGGGTGACAGCCGCCGACCGTTTGTGTTCATTGCCATTGCCGCAGTGGTTAACATAGTGCTCGACCTGGTTTTTGTTGCAGGTTTAAATATGGAAGTTTTCGGTGCAGCGTTAGCAACTGTAATTTCACAGGGATTAAGCTTCATTATTGCACTTGCATATTTGTTCATAAACAAAGAAAGCTTCGGATTTGACTTCAAACCCGACTCCTTCAGGATTGACCGTCAGGCATTCAAAAAGCTGGTGGCTCTCGGCGTACCTATGGCAATCCAGTCTGCAGCCATTAATTTTTCAAAGATTGTTCTTACATCGTGGATTAATCTTTACGGTGTTGTCTTTTCGGCACTCTCGGGACTCTACAACAAAATCAATATGATGATCGGCATTGTTTCTCAATCATTCACCACCGCCGGCAGCACAATGGTAGGTCAGAGTCTTGGTGCCAAAAAATATAACCGTGTGCCTGAAATTATGAAAGTTGTATTATATTGCAGCGTTCTTATTTCCACGGTCCTTGCAGTTGCATTGTTTTTCTTCTCCGAGCCTATATTCAGAATGTTCACCGGCGACGAGGAGGTGCTTGCTATGGCATCCATTGTTGTTCTTCCCGCAATTCTCAATATGTACGGTTCCGCCACACGTTCCGTGAGCTTTTCTCTTATGAACGGTTCGGGCAATGCTAAACTGAACTTTGCGGTTGCAATCATTGACGGTATGATAAGCCGTATCGGCATCTCTGCTCTGCTTGGCTTTGCGGTCGGAATGGGCTGCCGGGGTTTCTGGTACGGCGACGCATTAGCAGGCTATATGCCTATGGTTATAGGTCTTGTTTTCTTTCTATCGGGCAGGTGGAAAAAAGATAAATCCGAATAAATATGTCTATGTATAATAAACCAATATAAAACATCAAACCACTTCAATGTGCAATCAAGCATAATGAAGTGGTTTTGATTATTTCTTATTATAAAAACCGTTTGTGTCGATTTTAAGCAGCTTTAAAGCCTTGCTTATAAGCGTTGAAAAATCGTTGCGAGTCAGTTTCATAACGCCTTTGATAAGCGGTGAAACTTTGAAACCCGCTATTGCGTTGACCATTCCCAGATAGAAGTCATCGGGAAAACGGGCATCCATATCCTTCGGCACGCTGTCTGCCGTTTCAAGCAGCCATTCAAGAAGCTTTGAACGCATATCGGCAATTATTGCTGAATATTCTGGATTATCTATTTCGTTCCTTTCTTCACCTTTTGCAAGATCATAGAATTCATCGGTTTCATAAAGACGCATAACATATTTATATTCTTTTGTTCTTATCATAACTGCCTTTGTGTGCTGACCGTCATTCTTATGCTGAATACCTATTCTTGGTGCGTATTCATCGGCAACAACTCCGAAATAGTTTTCAACCTCTTCGGTACAATGGGCTTCATTCATCAGTCTGCCGCCCTCGCTGCACACAAAATCACGCACGGATACGGTTTTATCTGCAATGGTTTCTCTTAACGAACGACCGAAATGCGTGTAGCTTGCATCCGTTTTGGTTATATCAAGAACGGTTGCAAAAAAATCAATCAGCTCAACGGGATTATCGTTTATGCCGCTGTCGGTCTGCATATATTTAGGCAGTTTTACGATAAGCGGAACATTCACAAGGCAGTCATCAAACAGATTCTGAGCCTTTTCAGGTATGCCGTAATCAGCAGTAAAATCACCGTGATCAGAGAAAAAGAAAATTGCTGCATTATCATATCTGCCCGCATCTTTGAGAGCATTAATTATTCTGCCCGTCAGCTCATCAACCCTTGCACATTGGGCGAGGTAAGTCTTTCGGAGTGCGGTTATGTTTTCTGTATCCCAATCCCCTATCCCGAGTGCATCGCAAAGCTCATACTGCATTGACGGTTTTTTATCTTCGGGCTTTGACGGTGCTTTTGCGGGCGGAATTTTTGATTCGTCAATCAAATCAAGAAATCTTTTTTCGGCATGATACGGCGGGTGCGGATTATTAAGGCCGAGAAAAGCAAAAATCGGCTCATCGGGTTTCGCTTTTCTGATTAATTCTTCACAGCCCTTTGCCCATACCCAATCGTTATCGTGGCACATACCGTCAGACTCAACATTCGTTATTTCGCCACGGTAGAAACTGAGGTATCTTTTATCGCTCTTTTCGCCTCTGCCTTCATCCTTTGCGTTCTTGCCGCATTTGTTATAGATTTTATCTGTGCATTCTTTGAGCCACTTTGTCTGCTGACCTGCAAGGCAGTCGCCTCTGCCGCTTGTCCAGACATAGTACCCGCAGTTTTTAAGTATGCGGTAAAGATTATCTTCACCTTGACGGAGAAGATAGCTCATTGTGCGATGACCGTTTGTGTGCGGATATGTACCCGTCATAAACGAGCATCTCGACGGTACACATACGGGGTTCTGACAGAAAGCATTGCTGAAGCTGACACCTTCATCGGCAAGCGTATCAAGGTTTGGCGTATATGAAGCAAGGTTACCGAGATGGTGCAGAGAATCCGCCCTCATCTGGTCGGGGTTTATAACTATAATATCGGGTTTATTCATTGCCTTCACCGATTTCCTCAAGATTAACTCCGCGGGTTTCCTTTGCTTTCAGCATAAGAATAATAATACCGATAATCATACCGGGAACAACAGTGCAGAAGCAAATCATTCCGATTGCCTCGTCACCGAGAATATTAGATAAAACCATATTAATAAGCATTCCGATTGCATAAATAACACCCGTTATAATAGGTCTTACCGTTGCAATGGAAACACGGATTCCCGTAGGTGCGGATTCCGAGCACATAAGAGTTATCATATCACCCGTTGCCCAATAGCTGCCAACTGCGGCACCGCAGAAGAAGCCGACAAGGTATTCATTCCAACTGTTTCTTGAGCCGAAATAGAAAAGCAGATATGTAATAAGCATAAAGCTTGTCATAACGATTACGGTTGTTTTTCTGCCGAATTTATCGGCAATAAATCCGGTAACAAGCTGGAATAAAGCCGAACCGAAGCTAAAGAGCATAAGAGCTTTTGAAACTGCATTGACCGCCATTGCATTTGCTTGCTCAAATTCCATACCGTTTGCAAGATATTCCTGCATAAAACCGTAGTTCATAATGGTTTCATAGTATTGAGTTATCAGCATACCGAACATCAGGAAGCCGCCTGCTATCATCACGAAAAGCATTTGTTTATTTTTAAAGCAATATCTCAATGCGTTCGCAAAGCCGCCCTGGGAGCCGTCTTCCTTTGATTTAAGGATTGTTTCTGTTTCGGGAGCTGTAAGCTGTCTTATGCGGTTTTTGATAAAAACATCGCTTTCACGCACCGTAAAGAATGCAAATATGCCTGCACCGAGAGCAATGATTGCAGGTATCATATAAACATATCTCCAGCCTGAAAGGTCGGTTTCGGTGATAAAAGTCTGACGCAGATACGGAATAAGGAAAATTGCAAGTGTTGCAACGGATTTGATTACGGAATATATTTTTGCACGGTGCTGCGGCGGTGCACATTCCTGAATATAAACTGCCTGCATATCGTGCGGAATAAAAAACGCAATTATGAATGCACCAAGAAGGTAAACGGGAATATTGGTTGCGATTGAAACAAACAGCAGACCGAGCCCCATTCCGAGAGTGTTGATAATAAGGAATATTCTTCTGCCAAATTTATCGGAAAGCGGTTTATAAATAAATGCAACAACAGAGCCCACGGTTGCAACCGTACCGAAGGCAGACATTCTTGCAACCGCAACGTCTGCACCGAAAACGGGTGCAAAAATCTGCGATGCAATAACCGTCTGCATCTGAATGCCGATTTGTGATGCGATTTCATCAGCCATATAAATAACTGCAATCACAAACATAAAATAGGCAAGATACCCCCTGCCCTTCGGCTTAGCGAGCTGTTTTTGGAGCCTTTCAAGCTCTTTTTGACTTTTTTCATTCAGTATTTTCTGCACATAATCACTTCCCATTATTCTGAATGGTAAAATTATATCATAGGGAATAACAAAGAGCAATACTTTTCTCATCGTGGCATAATCCTGACCGTTTATTGTCAGTTAGAATTAGCCACGCTAATGAGAAATATTTTTTTCAAAAACATTAAACCACCTCTTACCGATGCTTGTTTCTGCATCAATAAGAGGTGGTTTTGTTTGTTCGGTTTATGTTTTAAAATATTAACGGAAATTGAAATATCCGAATACGAGCAAGCCTATCATTAAGATATAGAAGAACGGAAGAACCGTTGCATCTCCGCCGAAGGAAATAATGAACTTCTTGAAGGATTTGGTTTTTTCCCAGTTTTCCTTGAGTCTCTTCGGGCGTGCAAAGTAAGCAAGGTCAAAGAGAATATATCCTACGCAATAGAAAATCCAGGTTTCCCAAAGGGTATAGCCTCTGACTGCCTGAACGGCAAGTGCAACGGCACCGATAAGAATAAGTAAAATACGGATGAATTTGATGCCCTTATAATCCCAATAGCGTTCAAGTCCGTCGTGCTGTGCAATAACATAATACATTGTGAAGCAGCAAATGATTGATGCCATTGTTGTTGAGCCAAGCATAACAAGTGCAAGAGGTCCAACCATATAGCAGGGGCGTTCGAGCACCTCAACAATATTCATATCAACCTCGCCGAAGGCACGGGTGATTTTGTTGCCGTTTCTGCGGTAAGGAATGATAAAGAGGAAGATTGTGAGAATTATCAAAGCACAGAAAACCCACGAAAGAGTTATGTCAACCTTTTCGGGAAGCATATACCACAGTTTGCCTGCGGTTTCAGCCTGCTCAAGATTCTTTGCGGCAAGAGGCCAGCCAACAGCAAATGCGGCACTGATGCCAAGACCGTGGAAGCAGCCCTGAGTGAACTCCATAATTTTCCAGCCGTCAACAATTTTAAGCTTTTCCCATTTGCCGAAAAGCATTTTTCCGTTCTTAAGCGGATTAATCTCTTTATCATAGAAGGTAATGGCAACAACCCAGCCAACAGCGCCTGCAAGAGCTCCGCCAGCCCACATAATGATGCCGAAAATATCGCGGCGGATTGCCATCATTACAAGCAAGCCTGCTACAACAACAAGATTGCGTCCCCATTCCTCACGGCTGTCCTTTGAGAAGCAAACCTTGGGCATTCTGCCGTGCTCGGGGTCATAGGGAGTGTTGAAAATTCTGTATCCGATTTCCTGAACAACAGGAACAAGAGCAAAGAAAATAACGAAATCATACCATTTATAAACAACGCCACTCATTGCAGAGAAGCTTACGCCGAGAAATGCCGAGCCGAGACCACTCCAGATTGAGCCTTTAAACGCCAGAGCAAGATAACCGAGTGACGGATTGTATCTGGGTTCGTTATGGTGAAGAACAAGGCTCATTGTTGAGCCGTAGGGCTCCATACCGCCATAGAAATAACCGAGTGCACAGGCAGCCGCAAACAGAAATACATTATCCATAAGAAGCTCAGAGCCCGTATACCATACACAAAGAATACCCATAAATGCACCGGGAAGCATAGCACCTTTTTCTCCGCCGATTGCCGAGCCGCGTATACCCCATCCGAAGCACATGGTAATCATACTTATCGCTAAAAATGCAAATATATTTTGAGTTTCCATACGCAATAACCTTTCTATATTCTAATTATTTTTCTACACGAACAACTGCGTAACCGATTTTTTTGCGTCCGCAGGTATATACCATATGAAGGGTGTTGCCCTCTGCAACGATTGAGGGATAAGAGAATTCAACACCTGGCTCTGTTTCAAGCTCAATGCGAACGGGATATGTTGCACCGTTATCCTCGGAAAGGAAAAGGCAAAGAGGAGTGCGGTCACCCCAGTTTTCACTAACGGGATTACAAATCAGACCAAGAACACCGCAATCGGTCATTGCCGCACCGATACCGCTGTTGTTATTGGGCATATCCGTGGGGCGTGCCACAGACCAGGTGCGTCCGAAATCTGCCGATTCGCTGCGATAAACCCGATTGAGATTTGAACGTGCAAGCATATATACTCTGCCGTCGTGTGACTGGTCTTCCCATATTGCAGGCTGAATAAGACCTTCGCCTTCTTTCGGAAGTTCCTCTTTTCTGTTGCATATTGTGCCGTCAGGAAGTTCAAATGCAACGGGTGCGGAAAGCTTCCAGGTTTCTCCGTTATCTTCGCTGTAATCAGTCCAGGATTCCCATCGGTCACACAAATCCTCGGTTGAGCCGGGTGCAAGAAGAGCACCGTTTGAAAGTCTTATCATCTGATTCTTTACGGGGCCTCTTCCGCCTATATCACCGGGGACAAGCTCTTTGGGTTCTGACCAGGTTTTGCCGCAATCGAGCGAAACCGATTTCATTGAGTACCAATGGCCCTCGTCAATTCCGCTTTTATAAATTAAGGTGAGAACTCCGTTCTCTGCAAAAAGTGTAGGATTCCAGTCTGCTTCGCCGTCATCGGGGGTTACGGGAACAGGTGTTGTCCATTCACCGTCACGGCGCGCAAACCAAATACGCACATTCGGGTTTTTTTCTTTGATACCGCCAAACCATGCCGCTGTGGGCTTGCCGTTGCAAACAGCAACCGTTGCCGCATGGCATTCACCGGTTTCTTCATTAATGCCTTCGGTAAAAAGATATTCCTGATATAAAAGTTCTGCTTTAATCATTTATCAACGTCTCCCATTCTGAAATTACTGTGTCTGCTACAAAACGGTTTTCTTCTTCACCGAGATTGTAATAATAAAGTATATGAATCTCATTATTATAGAAAGCTATTCTGGGATAGCCAATATCCGTGTTTACGGCATCCGTTCGCAAAGCCACGGGCTCCGACCATTTTTTGCCGTCACGGGTTGTTGTTACAAAAAGTCCGTGTGGATCTTGTCTGCGGAAATAAGCAAGAACAACAGTTCCGTCGGGCAAAGTGCAGAGTGCAGGAGGGCTGCCGCCACTCATATCCTCATCGATATAAGCAAGTTTATTTTCATAAATCCAGGTTTTGCCCTCATTATCACTCAAATAAACATCAAGCTGCGTAAATCCGGGCTCATTTTCGCTGGCATAGCGTGCAATTCCGAGCAATGAACCGTTCGGAAGCTTTGCAATGGCAGGCATAATGCGGAAATCTCCCTTGGGGGGATCTTCACCCATCATGCCGAGCTTTTCCCATTTGCCGTCAAAGGTAAGCTTTGCTGCAAATGCATTGCCCTCAAGACCGTCTGCTTTAACACCCGTCATTGAAAGAAGATAATATCCGTCACAGACGAGATAATCGGTTCTTGCACAAACACCGACAAGACCGAAATCGGGAACGCGGAAGGGTCCTTTCCAGCTTTTTCCGCAGTCATTCGTAACCATAAGCTGAGTGAAAACATTGCCGTCCCAGCCTGAGGGCATAAGATACAGACCGCTTTCTGCACCAAGAAGCTCTGCAGGCACATCGGGAAGAGGCTCGGTGTTCTCATAGTTAATTGCGGGAATTTCGGGATATTCGTGAATCCATCCCGTTTCGGGGCGGAATCTTGCAAACATTCTGATTGTGGGCTTTGTTCTGTCAAGTGCGTGAACATCGGGGCCGTTATAATGATGTATGCCTTTTTCAAAACCTACAAGCAGCTCATTATTAAATTTCCATATGCCGTGATTGGCGGGCCAGCCGAAAAAGCTGGGCTTATCAATAGCTACAGTATTGTGTGTTACTTTCATATTTTCACCTTTTTGAAATAAGAATTATCAAAATATCAAAAAGACCCCAAATGAAATCATTTCTTATTTCATTCGGGGTGTGAGCCTTATAATCAGCAGCCGTGACGTTCTTTATAGATACGGATAACCTCCTGAAGGTCTTCCTCTGTGTCTACGCTGACTGCCTCATACTGTGCGGGGGCGGGAACAATTTTAATCTTATAGCCGTGCTCCAGAACCTTGAGCTGTTCAAGTGATTCTGCCTCTGAAAGAGGTGTGGGAGCAAGCTTTGTGTATGTGTTGAGGAACTCGTGTGTATATGCATAAATTCCTACGTGCTCAAAATACTTTGCTGCTTCTGCATGGCGGGGATAAGGAATAGGTGAGCGTGAAAAATAGATAGCGTTACCGTTAACATCGGTTACAACCTTAACAACCGTGTTATTGAGAACATAGTCACCTTCAATGGGAACGCTGCCTGTTGCCATAACACATTCGGGGCTGTTGATAAGTGCCGAACCGATATCATCAATAATTTCGGGGGGGACAAGAGGCTCGTCACCCTGAATATTTATAACATAATCGCAATCATAGTTGCTTGCTGCCTCTGCAACACGGTCTGATCCCGTGGGATGATTAACGCTTGTCATAACAGCTTCGCCGCCGAAAGCGATAACAGCATCATATACACGCTGATCGTCCGTTGCAACAACAACCTTATCAAGAACCTTTGATTTGCTTGCATTTTCATAAACATGCTGAATCATGGGCTTGCCGCATATATCTTTAAGAGGCTTTCCGGGCAGACGGGATGAACCGTAGCGGGCAGGAATAACACCTAAAACTTTAGCACTCATTTTAAAATCTCCTTTTTCTTTAAATTAAAAGCTATATTTATCTCGAAGAGCGTTACGCACCTTATTAAGCGAGAAGGGCTTGATTTCATCGCAGATACGCTCACGCATTGCCTTGCCTTCGTCGGTATTCTGTGGTGCGGAAGTGAAATCGAGAGTTACGCCGAGCTCATTGCAGACACGGTCAACAAAAATCGGCCAGAGCTCACCAATGTCACCTATAACGGGAATACTGTTTTCAAGGCGGGTAAATGCCGACATTTCCATACGGAAAGGAATCTTTGTGAGCTTTGTTTTGGGAAGACCCTCATTGATAGCTTTCTGAATAAGCTCGCTGTTTTTATTGAGATCCCAGGAACGCTTAAGGTTTTCATCAAGGTCAAAGCGGATAAGAGTTTTATCCTTGAGGCTGTATGTGGGCAGACCGTTCATTGCCGCCCAGATGCCGTGACCTGTGTATGTTTCAAAAGGACCGTCGTGAATTTCCTGAGTAAGAGCAACGGCAGATTCAATAATAACATCTGCATCCGAAAGCATTTTTGCAATTCTCTTGCAGCGTTGGCTGACGGGTATGCTGTCTGATATGCAAAGACCGACCTGACCGCCGCCGATAAGCTGCGGAACGCTTACAAGAACGGGAACACCCTTTATTGCACCCGCACCAATCATTGTTCTCGGGTCAGCACCAAGACCTGCAACATACTCAAAGCTTTCGCCGAGAGTCTGTGCGGCAACCATAACCTCTGTTGCAACGGTTTCATTGAAATATCCTACGGGATAAGCCATATTACCCGCCGCTTTAATGATAACCTTACCCTCTGCCTTTTCACAGACGGAAATGAGTTCTTCATCAAGCGGAAGCTCCGAACGGATTCGTGCCCACTCTTCTTCGGGAAGCTGGGTAAGCTCATAAATGTTACCGCGGCAGCGAATGTTTTCAGGGCATTTATCGCCGAGAATATCAGCATCAAAACGCTTTACACGGTCGAGCGTTCCGCCCATTTCGTGCGAAATAACCGCAGAGCTTGTTGTTACGCCGTCAATAAGACCTGCGTGAATAAGGGCAGCAATAAGAGTTGTAACGCCTTCGTGGAGGTTCGGGCCGCTGCCTATAACGGCTGCAACCTTGCCGCCGCGTTTTTTAACCTCTATAACTTTTGCAATAGCAGTATTTAAAAATTCTTTTGTTTCATCGGGAAGAGCCTGATAAAGCTGTTCAACCAAAGCCGGTGATGCCATAATAATTTCTCCTGTTCAATAAAGATTTTAAGAATTGTTTTTATGTGATTTTTTTGCCGAAGCAAGCATCGTCGTTGTCGATTGACAAGAGTGTGAAATTATATTTTTTATAAAAATTCATCGCTCTCTCATTTCTCGGTCCGCAGGTAAGACAGACACCCTGAACACCTTTTTTAGATAAATGGTCACACAGAGTATCAACAAGCTTTCCGCCCATACCCAATCTTTGATATTCAGGTAAAATATCAATATGAAAATGAGCAGGATATTCTTCCTTGAATTTTTCCTGAGGATTATAGGCGGTTGATGCCCACTCATATCTGTCGTCGCCGTAGCTGTCTGAACGGGGAAGATATTCCGTATCAAAGATTTCTTTGAATCTGTCAAAATTCTCGGCACAGATTATGTAACCCACTGCCCTGCCGTTATCATCGAGAACAAAGCAATTCCCGGGCTCGTGCTCAATATAATAATTGCAGAACGTATTGTGATAAAACAGCCCGGTTAAATAATTCGGCACTTCCTCGGGACCATCGCTGTTGTGACACACAAAATGCACATCGGCACGATCCTTTTCCTCATATTTTCTGATGAATACCATTATAACTCACCACCCTCAATCCGGTTTACAAAATATAGAGTATCATACAGATTATGAAAAATCAAGAAATTTACTTGAAATCTCCGAAAAAATGTGTATAGTAAAGATATATAGTTTTAGGAGAGATTGTTATGAAATTTAAGGATAATTTGACAAAAAAAGCAGTAGATTTTCTGATTAATTCCATAGTTTCAACTATGCCGAAAAAATGCTTTACAACGCAGAAGAATTCCGATAAGTATATGCTCACCGGCAACGATAAGTTTTCATATGTTCCGGGCGAAAAATGGACCTGCGGATTTGGCAAGGAAACCTATACACCTGACGATTTCGGAAGCAAAACATATTATATTGCAGGTTATGACTCAAACAATCCCGTAAAAGGAGTGCTTGATAATCTTTTCGCAAGAGCAGTTTATATTGACGATAACAGAGGCGACGGCGGAGCGATATTCTGTGCACTTGACTGTGTGGGAATAAGCAGAAAAGATATTAATGATATAAGAAAGCTTGTTATCGAAAGCGGCAGACTCGGTAAAGTCAAATCTGTCAATATAGCTTCAACACATACTCACGCAGGAATAGACTCACAGGGCCTTTGGGGTGAAAAGATTTACAAAACCGGCAAAGACAAAGATTTTATGGATAACCTGAAGAAAGCAGCGGCAAAGGCGATTATCAAAGCTTTTGAAAGCAAAAAAGACGGCAGGCTTTTTATGAGTTACTCCGAAGTTGAAGATATGCAGGCAGATGTCAGAACACCCGTAACTTACGATAAAAATCTGACAAGATTCCGTTTTTCGCCCAATGACGATTCGGGAGATATTTATATTGTCAATTTCGCTTCTCACGCGGAGCTTTTGGGAACAACATCGTTAGTCAGTGCGGATTTCCCCGCATACCTTATAAAAGAAATTGAAGAAAACATTCCGAAATCCAATGCCGTTTTCTTTAACGGAGCCGTTGGCGGTATGATTTCAGCAAAAGAAATAAAGAAGGTTTACAGAAATTCAATAGACTGCGAAGCATATATGAAAGGCTTCGGCAAGCAGTTGGGTGAAATTGCTCTTTCACTAAAAAATGAAACAGAGCTTAAACCGGTTCTTAACATAAAATCCAAGGGTATCTCGGTTCCCGGAGATAACACGGTGCTTATTCTGGCAAGATACCTCAAGGTTCTTAATAACGATATCGGAAGAACCGCAAAGAGAAACAAGGCCTGCATTTTTTCCGAAGTAGGTTATATGGAATTGGGTGATAAGGATGTTGCTGTTTTCCTTATTCCCGGTGAGCTCTTTCCCGAGCTTTACAACGGAGAATTCCTTACCGAAAAAGACAGTGCAAACCACAGAAAGTCAAGCTACAAAAAGGTGCTTTCAGATATGACGGATTGCAGGCATAAATTCGTTATCGGTCTTTGCAATGATGAACTCGGCTATATTCTTGCGGAAAACGATTTTCTGCTTAATGAAACCCTGCCGTATATCAATAAAGCAACCGATGATATGGACAGAGATCATTATGAAGAAACCAATTCAACAGGCCCCGAAACGGGAAGAATAATTCTTGATGAAACCGAAAGCCTTATTAAATCTGCAAAATAACCTTTACCCGAAATAATTATTATGTAAGGAGATGCAAAAATGAAAAAAACTTTTAACTCATTCATCGCACTTTTCCTTGTTTTCACAATGATTTTTACGGTAAACGCTTCTGCGGTATCCGCAGCTGAGAAAAGCTCAAATCCCATATACACCGTCACAAAAATTCTTGGCGGCATTATTGACGGAGCCATCAGTTTTCTGGGGCTGCTTGCACCCACACCCGATTACCCTTCCGTTGAGGAATACTTTGCGGCAGAAAACGAAAACTTCTATGAAGGAACGGATGTTTTTATTGACAGTGCGGCAGACGGAGCAAGATGGTCGCTTGGCTTCGGCAAAGAAAGCCTTGTGCCCGCAAATCTGATTGACGGAACAAAAAAATATTACACCGGCGGTTACTTCACTCAAAAGGTAAGCGGTGTTTATGACGACCAGAAGGCAGTTGCAATAGCTCTTAATGACGGTTCAGGCAGAGGCACAACGGTTTTTGCCTCGATTGACGGTATCGGAGTTAACCGCAGCGATATTCTTGCTATCAGAGGAAAAGCCGAAGAAAAGCTCAAATCAAAAGGCATTGCAAACGACATCAATGCAATCAATATAAATGCAACACATTGCCACACGGTTATTGATACTCAGGGCATCGGACTTGACCTGCTTCCCAAAATCCTTAAAAGCTTTTTCTTCGGTGCAAAAAGATCGGCTGACATCGAATTTATCGAATTAATGATTGACCGCACCTCTGATGCAATAGTTGAAGCCTATTTAAATATGGAAAAGGGCTCGCTGTATTATTTTGAAACAGTCGGTATGGGCAAAGACGAAGAAAACGGTCTGTATCTGGAAGATGAATATCCCTATATCATTAACAAGAGATATTTTACCGAAGGCTTTGAGCATCGCTTTGCCTGCTTCAAGTTTATTCCCGATAACAACGAATCTTCTGCAACCATTTTTGCAAACATCGGTGCACATCCCACGGTTGTTGATGAAACAACAAATCTTCTTTCCGCAGACTTCCCCGCTTTTATGGAAGAAAAGATTAACGATGCGGGTATGAACTTTATGTTTATTCAGGGTGCCCAGGCTCCCGTTTCAGTTAACAAATGGGCAGAGATGCCGAAAACCAAAAATGAGGTTGATACAAAAATCGAAACCGACCCCACAGCAGAGGACTACAAAACAGCAATACATATCGGTTATGAATACGCAAGGCTTATTCTTGAAGCACAAAATAACGCAAAAGAAATTGAGCCCATTCTCAATGTCAGAATGACAGAATACGCCGTAAAGCTTGAAAAAGGTCTTTTGGGCTACGGTGCCACCGAAGGTTTTATCGGCACAACAACGGTTAAGGATTCTTCAAGCAAAACCGGCTATTCAATTATTACCGAAGCCGGATATATTGAAATAGGCAAGGATATTGTTATGCTTACGGCACCGGGAGAAATCGTTCCTCAGCTGATCTACGGCAATGTTATATCGGCTGAAGAATCTTATAAGGGAACGGAGTGGACCTGCGAAGCAACCGCAAATCTTGTTCCTGAAGGCAAAACCGTTCTTGTTATGGGTCTTTGCAATGATGCAATCGGCTATATACTTCCGGATAACGATTACGCACACTTCATCACCGATATAATCTGGGATATGGACGGTGCCGAAAAGTTCTTCGGACCCTATCACAGACATTATGAAGAAATGCTTTCAACGGGAAGCACTGCAGGTTCCGTAACAATATCTGTTCTTAATGAGCTTGTAAAAAGCATAAATCAGTAAGTGTTAATCTCTGCTGCCGGTTCATTAATCAAACGAACCGGCAGCGTTTTACATATTCAAAGGAGATTTTTATGACAAAGGAAACAGCCAGAGAAAAAGCGAAAGAGCTTGTTGCAAAAATGACGGTTGAAGAAAAGCTTACCCAGCTTTTATATAACGCACCTGCCATTGAAAGACTCGGAATCAAAGAATATAATTGGTGGAACGAAAGCTCACACGGCATTCACGGTGCAGGCACGGCAACGGTTTTTCCTCACGCTATAGCTCTTGCTTCATCTTTTGACGCAAAGCTTGTGGGCGAGGTTGCTGATGCCGTTTCAACTGAAGGCAGAGCAAAATACAACAAGCATCTGGAATACGGCGACCACGATATTTTTAAAGGCATCACCTTCTGGGCACCGAATATAAATATTTTCAGGGACCCCCGCTGGGGCAGAGGTCAGGAAACTTTCGGAGAAGATCCGTTTCTCACCTCGGAGCTGGGAATTTCTTATATAAACGGAATTCAGGGCAACGGCGAATTTCTTAAAGCGGCAGCTTGCTCAAAGCATTTCGCCGTTCATTCGGGTCCCGAAAAAAACAGACACGGTTTTAATGCCGTTGTTGATAATCACGACCTTTTTGAAACATATCTTCCCGCATTTGAAAAAACGGTTAAATCAGGTGTTTCGGGTGTTATGGGTGCATATAACCGTCTGAACGGCGAGCCCTGCTGCTCACATTCATATCTCATTTCCGATCTTCTTCGCAAACAATGGAATTTTGACGGCTATGTTGTTTCCGACTGCGGAGCACTTAAGGATATATATAAATTCCACAAATTCGTTGAAACAAGAGCAGAAGCTGCTGCAGTTGCACTCAAAAGCACCTGCGACCTTAATTGCGGCGACACATATGATGCTCTTGTTGATGCATATGAGCAGGATTTAATCAGCGAAGAAGATATTACGGCAGCAGCTGAAAATCTTTTTGCAATTCGTTACAGACTCGGTGAATTTGAAGAAAAAAGACCTTATTCCGAAATCGGATATGAAGAACTTGACAGCAATAAGCACAAGGCTCTCAACCTGAAAGCTGCAGAACAGTGTATTGTTCTTCTTGAAAACAAAGATAATTTTCTCCCTCTTGATAAGAATACGAAAAAGAAAATTGCCGTTATCGGCCCGAATTCTCTTTCATTTACTGCCCTTGAAGGCAACTACAACGGATATGCATCAGAATATATAACCGTAGCAGACGGCATCCGCAGAATATTTAAGAATGCCCAAGTCACCGTTGAAAAGGGCTGCAATTACTGCCTGGAACAAACAAATCATTGGAGTGGCTTTCAGAATATGATAAGTGACGGCATTGCAGCCGCCTCCGAAGCGGACATCACAATTCTTGCACTCGGACTCGACCGCACCGTTGAAGGCGAAGACACGGGCTTTGACGATGACTACACAGCAAGCGGCGATAAGCGTTCGCTCTTTCTTCCTGCAACCCAGCAGAAGCTTGCTCAGGCTGTGTGTGATGTTTGCGAAAATGTTATAGTTGTTCTTCTTTGCGGCAGCTCAATAGATATAGGCGAAAAAGTGAGGAAACACGCAAAAGCGGTTATTCACGCGTGGTATCCGGGTTCGGTGGGCGGACTCGCTCTGGCAAAAATACTTTCAGGCGAAGCAAATCCCTCGGCAAGGCTCCCCGTTACAATATACAAAGGCAATCACGATATGCCTGCTTTTGAGGATTATAATATGAAGGGCAGAACCTACAGATATATCGAAGACGATGCTCTCTATCCGTTCGGCTACGGTCTTTCATACACTAAATACAGCTATGAAAACGCAAAACTTGTTTTCGCAGATGATGACAGAATAACCGTAAATACAGAAGTAACAAATATCGGCAATGCAGACGGAAAAGAAACCGTTCAGGTTTATGCTTCATATACAGACAGCAGAGCTGCAACTCCTCATTGGCAGCTCTGTGCCGTAAAGCCCGTTATGCTGAAAAAGGGTGAAAAGGCAGAAATAACTCTTGATATTGACCGATACTGGATTAAAGCTGTTAATATGAACGGCGAAAGGATTGAGCCTGACGGCGAAATCAAGCTTTATATCGGCGGTCATCAGCCTGATTCCGTGAGCACCGGGCTTCTCGGTTATCCGTGCCTTGAAATCAATCTGTAAAGCCAACATATTTTTCTGTATTCATTAATTTATAGGAGCAAAACTATGGCAAAAAAGTTTTTTGATTATATAATTCACGGCGGTGATTACAATCCCGATCAATGGATAAGAACGCCTGAAATATGGGATGAAGATATGCGTCTGATGAAGCTTGCCCATATCAACAGTGCAACGGTCGGCGTATTTTCCTGGGCAACACTTGAACCTGAAGAAGGCGTTTATAATTTTGAATGGCTTGATACAATACTTGATAAAATGCATCAAAACGGAATATCCGCAGTTCTTGCCACTCCCTCGGGTGCACGGCCCGCATGGCTTGCCGAAAAATATCCCGAGGTATTAAGAACAGACGAAAACGGGATTCGACGCAAATTCAGCGACAGACACAATCATTGTCTCACCTCCCCCGTTTACAGAGAAAAAGTCCGCGGCATCAACAGAATGCTTGCGGAAAGATACAAAAACCATCCTGCCCTGAAAATGTGGCATATTTCAAATGAATACAGCGGAGAATGTCGTTGTGAGCTTTGCTGCGAGGCTTTCAGGAAATGGCTAAGAGAATATTATCACAACGATATTGATGAGCTGAATTTCAAATGGTGGAACGCATTCTGGTCGCATTCCTTCAACAGTTTTGACCAGATTAATCCTCCTGAAAAAAACGGCGAAGACAGCGCGTCGGCTCTTAATCTTGCTTGGCAACGTTTTATAACCGACAGCCACATTTCTTTTTTTGAAAATGAGATTGCACCCCTGCGTGAAATCACGCCCGATATACCCGTTACCACTAATTTTATGAGAAGATATAACGGTATTGATTATCAGAAATTTGCCAATCACGTTGACCTTGTTTCCTGGGATAATTACCCCGCCTGGGATAAGGGCAGAAATCTTGAAGAAGCAACTGAAGCGGCATTTCTGCATGATTTTTTCCGTTCATTAAAAAACGGTCAGCCGTTTTTCCTGATGGAAAGCACACCGTCGCTGGTAAACTGGCAGGATGTCAACAAAGTACCAAAATCAGACATAAATGAGCTTGCATCAATCCAGGCCGTTGCACACGGTGCAGACAGCATACAGTATTTCCAATGGAGAAAAAGCAGAGGCGGAGATGAAAAATTCCAAGGTGCGGTTGTGGACCATTGCGGGCACGAGAATACAAGAGTTTTCAAAAATGTAACAAAGATCGGCGAGGCTCTTGAAAAGCTCGGTTCAGCAGCAGGCACGGAAACAGAAAGCAAGGTTGCTGTTATATTTGACTGGGAAAACGGTTGGGCGATAAGTGCCTTCCGCGGTTATAACAATATCCGCCGTGATTATGTTAAGGAATGCATAAAATGGTATGCTCCGTTCTATAAACGCGGTATAAGTGTTGACGTTATTTCTATGCAGGATGACTTTTCAAAATACGATGCCGTTATTGCTCCGTTTCTGTATATGCTTAAAGACGGAACGGAGAAAAGGATTGAGGAATATGTCAGAAACGGCGGAGCTTTTGTTGCAACTTATCTTACCGGCATAGTTGATTCCGATGACCTTTGCAAGCTTGGAGGTTTTCCTGCAGGAAGGCTTAAAGAAGTTTTCGGCGTATGGTGTGAAGAAACAGATTCTATTCCCGAAGATTTGCCCGGCAAGGCTGAATTTAACGGCAAAGCCTATGAAGTAAATCATATCTGCGATATTATCCATGCAAACGGTGCAAAAATTCTTGGCAGATATAAAAGCGATTTTTACAGCGGAATGCCCTGCGTTACCGAAAACACATACGGAAAAGGCAAAGCATATTATGCAGCATTCAGAAACGATAACGATTTTGCCGATGACTTCTGTGAAATGCTTATTAAAGCCAATACCGTTGAACCTGATGCAGATATAGCACACGGTAACGGCGTGTTTATAAGAAAACGCGGTCAGAACATATATATTATGAATTTTGCAGACAGCGAAAATGAAATAATTCTCAATGAAGAATACACCGATATTATGACAGGCAAAACCGTTTGCGGCAAAATAACGCTTCCCGTTTGCGGATATTTAATTTTAAAATAATATTTTAATAGACAATTTTATTCTGATATGATAAAATATAAAAAATTAATATCAAACAGATATATTAAAGGAGAAAGCAAATGAAAAATGTTTGTGTTATCACCGGCGGCGGCAGCGGTATGGGTCTTGCTGCAGCTAAATTTATGCCCAAAGAAAAAATAATTGTTATTTCAGGCAGAACCGTTGCAAAGCTTGAAAATGCAGTTAGCGAATTGAAGTCACTCGGCTATGAAGCTTATGCATTCGCTTGCGACACATCAGACCGTGAAAGCGTTAAGAAGCTTGCCGAATATGCCGCATCATTAGGCGAAATCAAGAATGTTATCAATGCCGCAGGCATTTCACCCGCAATGGGAAGTGCCGGTGATCAGGAAAAAATCCTTCGCATCAATGCTCTCGGAACTGTTTATGTTAATCAGGAATTTTCAAAAAAGATGAACGCAGGAAGCGTTATATGCGATATTTCTTCAAACTCTGCTTATTCTCTCCCCTCTTTTATTCTTCCCAAGAAAGCATATCCTCTCGCAGAAACCGATGAAGCCGCTTTCCTTGCAAAGCTCATTAAAAGAGCTAATATGGCTAAAAGCGACTATGAAAAGAACGGATTTGCCTACGGTCTTTCAAAGAATTTTGTTTGCTGGTATGCGGCAAAGAGTGCTTTTGACCTTGGCCCTAAAGGTATCAGAGTTGTTTCACTCAGCCCCGGTCTTATCGCAACCGATATGGGTAAGATGGAGGAAGAGCACGGCGGTTATCTTATTAAATTATCCTGTGAAGAGCGTATGGGCACACCCGAAGAGTTCGGCTATGCAATAGCAACCGTTGCCGATGAACGCAACGGATACCTTGCCGGTGTTGATATTCTTTGTGACGGCGGAAGCACAAGAGGTCAGAAAGAATTCAAGAAAAAGAAATAATAAAATTCTAAATAAAACAGCTTCATATCGATGTCTTTATCAGCTGCATCGAATGAGGTTGTTTTTTTAATTATTTATGCTATACTTAATTTAATTAGAGCTACTTGTAAAAAACATCTGATTGAGAAAACGGGGAATAATCAATGGACAAAAAAAGCATTAAGTATTTGCTTGGAATTGACGGCGGAGGTACCAAAACAGAATTTTTGCTTTCGGATTTAAACGGAAATGAAATAAAAAGACTGTTTCTCGGCGGCTCAAACCCCGTTAATATCGGCATTGAAAACACTCTTGCCGTGCTTGAAAAAGGAATCAAGCAAATATGTGAAGGATTTAGTTACAACGAAATTTCAGCTTATGCAGGCATCGCAGGCGGAAAAATCGGAGAAAACCAAAGCCAAATCAATAACATATTATCACTATTCGGTTTTTCGTCCTTTGACTGCGGAAGCGATATTGACCTTGTGCTTGAAACTGCACTAAAAGGTGAAGACGGAACGGCAGTAATTATGGGAACGGGAATTGTAGCTTATGCCCAATCAAACGGAAAGCTTCACCGTGCAGGCGGCAGAGGATATATGATAGACAAAGGCGGAAGCGGTTTTCATTTCGGCTCCGATGCTCTGAATTCAGCATTTGAATATTTTGACGGCAGAGGCACAAGCGAAATCATTTATAAGCTCACCGAAAAAAAGCTCGGCAAATCTCTTGAATCTTCCGTTTCCGATATTTACAAAGGCGGTGCATCATATGCAGCTTCATTTGCTCCGATTGTTTTTGAGGCATACAAACTCGGTGACACAACTGCATATGAGATTATTGACCGCAACGCCTGCGAAGCGGCAAAAATAATAAACGGTGCAAGAAATACTTTGAAGAATTATAATGATAAAATCGTTGTTTGCGGTGGGCTCTGCAAACAAAAAGATATACTCTCCCCATTTCTGAAAAAATATATTGAAGGCGAAGCACCGCTTATCTTTCTTGATGAGCCTATGGTGAACGGTGCCGTTTCACTTGCAAGGAGAATTAACATATGCTAAAAACCGAAATGAGAAATCCCGATACATACGAAATTGACAGAATGTCCGCATCGGAAATGATTAAAATAATCAATAACGAAAATGCAAAGGTTACCCTTGCGGTTGAAGCTGCTTTACCGCAGATTGCGGCAGTTTGTGATGCAGTTGCCGATGCAATAAAATCGGGCGGCAGAATTTTTTATATCGGCAGCGGAACCTCGGGCAGGCTTGCTGTTTGCGATGCGGCGGAGTGCCCGCCGACCTTTGGTGTATCCTATGATTTATTCAACGGTATTATTGCAGGCGGTGAAAAATGTATGTTCAAAGCCGCGGAAAACGCAGAAGATAATCCCGAAGCAGGTGTTACCGACCTTAAATCCCGTGTTTTTTGCGATAAAGATATATTAATCGGAATTTCCGCTTCCGGCTCGGCAGCTTATGTTATTTCTGCTGTAAATTACGCAAAAAGCGTTGGTGCAAAGGCATTTTCAATAACAAACAATCCCGATACCGAGCTCGGAAAAGCAGCAGATATTGATATTTGTGCCGATACGGGCCCTGAAGTTATCACGGGCTCAACCCGAATGAAGGCGGGAACAGCACAAAAAATCATTCTGAATATGATTTCAACAGTTTCAATGGTGAAATGCGGCTGTGTTTACGAAAATATGATGATTAACCTTAAACCTACAAACAAAAAACTCCGAAGAAGAATGATTGGAATTGTTACCGAAATACTCGGCTGCACAGATGAAAAAGCAGAAAACCTTCTTGAAGAAAACGGATGGAATATCCGTTCTGCAGTTGAATAATCAAAAAACCGACAAACCTCTTGTTGAGATTTGTCGGTAATTTTTATCAGAATTTCAAGCCGTAAACAAGTGTTGTTTCTTTTGTTTCAATAAGCTTAAAGCCGTATTTTTCATAGAATCTTATTGCATTATGATTCTTGTGCCACACGGTAAACATAACGCCCTTAACATTCTTTTTGCGAAGATTATCGCACAAAGCATCCATCAGCTTTCTGCCCAGACCCATATGCTGATATTCGGGAAGAATATCAATGTGAAGATGTGCGGGGAATTCTTCTTTATATTTTTCCTGGGAAGCGATTGCCCTTAATGCCGATTTTCTGCGGCGGAATTCCCATTTTTTAATTTTCGGATAATACTCGCTGATATATATTTCTTTGAACTCATCAAAGCTTTGAGTTGAAATAACATAGCCTATCGCATTATCGTTTTCATCGGTTGCAACAAAGCAGTTTTCGGGTTCATTTTCAATATAATAATCGCAATAAACCGCAAGAGCAAAGTTTATTCCTCTTTTTGAGCTTTTGCAGGGTCCGTCGCTGTTGAGGCATACAAAACGGACATTTTCTTTATCCTTTGCTTCATAAGGTCTTATGTTCATATTTATCGCTCCTTTATGAATGAATCTTATCATTAAAATCACCAAAAAGCAATGTATTTTATGTGTTATTTTAAATATTGTTTTATTTAAAAATATGATGTATTATAATTTTATGAATTTAATTCGGAGGTTTTGTTATGGCAGTTGTTATCAGATGGATTTCGGCAATTATGGCGGTGCTTATCGGCTTACCCACTCTTTTAGGTGCGGTATTTCAGAGCCTGACAAAAACGGGCTACGTTGAAAGACCCGTTGCGGCAATTTCAGAAAACTTTCTTGAAGGCAACGAAAGTTTTATTGAAGAAGCTGCCTCGGAATATTGGTCGGCAGGCTATGCCCGCAGAGTTCTTACTCCCGATGATATTAATGAAACAAGATTTTTTCTTGGCGGTTTCTTGAAATTCCCTGCTCAGGAGGCAACGGGAGTTGTTGATGATTTATGCGTAAGAGCATTTGTGCTTGATGATAATTCAGGCAGAGGTGCGGCTGCATTCGCCTGGATTGACGGCGTTGGCTTTATGAATGCAGATATTAAAGATGTAAGAGAAAAGCTCAGCGACATTACGGGAGAAGGCAAGCTTATCAGCATTGATGTTGGTTCAACACATAACCACAGTGCAATCGATACTCAGGGACTCTGGGGCAATATTCCCAAAAGCGGAAGAAATCAGAAATACATTGATTCCGTTGTTCAGAAAACTGCTGACGCAATAAGAGAAGCCTATACCAACAGAAGCGAAGGCACACTCTATTATTCTTCAAAAGCCTGCCCCGAAATGTTTTATGACGGCAGAGCCCCCTATTCAATAGATGAAAAAATTCATTTATTCCGTTTTGTGCCTGATGATACCGCAAAGAAAGAAATATATATAGCCAATTTCGGTGCACATCCCATTAATCTCGGATGGAGCAACACAGAAATCTCGGGTGACTTCCCCTATTATATTGAAAAAGAAGTAACTTCAGAAAAGAATGCAGATTTCATTTTCGTTCAAGGTGCAATCGGCGGAGCAATCCACGCAGATATGGGTGTTGAAAACGGAATACCCGAAAACCTCACTTCCTTTGAAAAAATGAAGGAATACAGCAACATTGTTGCGGATATACTTTATGAACTCGCCGAAAGCGGCAAGGCTGTTGAGCCTATACTCAATGTCAGACACTCTCACGTTGATTTTGAAGTTAATAACTTTATTTTCCTTCTTGTTGCAAGTGCCGACCTTTGCAATGTTACTCCGTTCAAGGAAAACGGCAAAGTGTATATGTCAAGCGAAATAGGCTATGTTGAAATCGGCAAGGATATAAAGATTATTGAAGCTCCGGGCGAAGCTCTTCCCGAGCTTGTTTACGGCGGATTCTATTCAGCCGAGGAAGCATTCAACGGCACAGAATATCCTTATGAAGAAATTTCATCCTGCTTTGAAAAAGACGATGAAGTGCTTGTTTTCGGCCTTTGCAACGATGCTGTAGGCTATATTGTTCCCGATAACGATTACAGCTCATCAGGCAAAGAGGGTCACTATGAAGAAACCGTTTCAACGGGTTCAAAAAGTGCAACAGCTTTTTCAAAGGCATTCTTTGAGCTTCTTGAGGTCTGGGGGTAATTTATAATGGAGATTCTGCGATTTCTAAAGCTCCCCGAATTGGTTAGAGGAATTATATCAGGGTTGCTTTCGCTTATAATTCTTTTTGTTCCCAATTCCACATACACCACCGTTGAAGAAGCCTTAAAATATATGCTCACGGGCGACGATGCATTTTCTTACAGCGGTGAGAAATGGACAGTCGGATTTGCGAAAGAGGTTCTAACTCCTGATGATATTTCGGAAGGAACCTATTATATAGCAGGCTATAACACAAACAATCCCGCAAAATCGGTTCTTGACGATATGTATGCAAAGGCGGTTTATCTTGATGATAACAGCGGCAGAGGCGGAGTTATAATCTGTGCGATTGACTGCGTGGGAATAAGCCGAAAGGATATAAACGACATAAGAAGAATCGTTATTGAAAGCGGCAAAATTCCTGATCTCAAGTCAATTAATATCTGTGCAACGCATACCCACTCCGCCATTGATACGCAAGGACTCTGGGGCAAAAATTTTCTTTCAGACGGAAAAAACGCGGAGTTTATGAATGAGCTGAAAGAAAAAACCGCCAACGCAATTATCGCAGCTTATGACGCAAGAAAAGAA
The DNA here is from genome assembly GCA_937880805.1 of uncultured Clostridia bacterium. Classification (GTDB taxonomy): domain Bacteria; phylum Bacillota; class Clostridia; order Oscillospirales; family Acutalibacteraceae; genus CAG-177. Next base: position 33,594 of record CALGRR010000024.1, on the reverse strand, counting down.
GGCAAGCTTTATTTCGGCACGGCGGAAACCGAAAAGCTTCTGATTGACACAAGAACTCCCGTTGACTATGATGCAACAATGACAAGAATCAGGTTTGCTCCTTCAGACGGCAGCGACGATACATATATAGTAAATTTAGCTTGCCACGCCGAATGCCTCGGAGCAAGAACAACCGTTGTCAGTGCAGATTTCCCCGCATATATGGAAAAGGAAATAGTTGAGCAGACGGGCGGTGCAAACGTTGTTTTCATAAACGGAGCTATCGGAGGACTTATCACCTGCGAAAAGCTTGATGATGTTCTGCGTAACTTTGAGCTTGGTCTTGAATATGTAAAGAAATTCGGCAAGGATGTTGGCGAGGTTGTTATGAGCATAAACAATGAAATTGCTCTTGAACCTGCAATCAATGTAAAAACAGAAGCGATTGAAATAAAATGCGATAACACCGCATTGCTGCTTGTGCGTTTTCTCGGTGTGCTCAACAACGATATTTCAAAAAACAATAACAAAAATATCTCAATAATATCGGAAGTTTCTTATATGGAGCTGGGCAACAAACAGATAGGCGTTTATCTGATTCCGGGTGAGCTTTCACCTGAGCTTGAAAGCGGTAACTTCCTTTCTGCCGAAAGCTCGGCAAACGGCACCGAAGCCGATTATAAACCGCTTTCTGAAATGACCCGATGCGAGCATAATTTTGTTATCGGTCTTTGCAACGATGAATTGGGCTATATAATTCCCGAAAACGATTTCTTCCTTCACGAATGGCTCCCCTATTTCAATAACAGCATTGATTCATCCGGAAGGAAACACTATGAAGAAACAAATTCGCTCGGCCCCAAGGCTGCGGGTGCAATTCTTGAAGCAATGGATAACCTGATCAGTTCAGTAAACAAATAAAATTTCACAGCCCTTACGAAAGCTCCTTTGAGCAGATTCGTAAGGGCTGTTATTATATAGTCAGTATAAATACCATTTTTTTGAATATTCCTGCCATTCGGCTGTTTTTTTGTTTTCACGCTCAATAAACAAAACCGCCGAAAAACCGTTTTTTAATATTTCATCAGTACCGAGAAGCTTTGCAATTTCCGTGTTTATTTCAAACTCTGAATGTATTTTTCTTATTGCGTTAAAGAGCTTTATCCCTAAGGCAAATGGTGAAAAATCATCACGGTCTGTAATATGAATCTGGATACCGTGGCAGAATATGTCTTTATAATCCGAAAAAGTCGGTGTAAATGAGCATTCACGAAGTATAACACCCTTCTGCTGCCCAACGGTTTCAATAACAGCCTCGCTGTTGAGCCAGGGTGCACCTATCATTTCAAAAGGCTTTGTTGTTCCCCTGCCTTCGGAAATATTTGTTTCCTCAAAAATGCAGGTTCCGATATAAACAAACGCCGTATCAACAGAAGGAATATTTGGCGACGGCTGAATAAAAACAAGGTCGGTATCATCATAATACATATCCCTTTTCCAGCCCTGCATAGGAATAACCGTAAGGTCACAGCCAATATTCTCGGTTTCATTCATCATAAGTGCAAATTCTCCGATTGTGAGGCCGCATCGGGTCGGAGTAGGAAATCTGCCTGCAAACGAAGAAAATCTTCGGTCAAGCAGAGTGCCCTCCGCCTTTATTCCGCCTATGGGATTCGGGCGGTCCAGAACAACAAATTTAACACCGTTTTCGGCACAAAGCTTCATTGCGTCGGTCATTGTATAAGCATAGGTATAAAATCTTGCACCCACATCCTGAATATCAAAAATCACGGTATCAAGATTCTTTATTAATTTATAACTTTCTGCTGTATCGTCACCGAATAAGCTGTAAACGGGAAGACCTGTTTTCTCATCGGTATATGATGTTATATTTTCTCCCGCCTGAACATTTCCTCTCACTCCGTGTTCGGGTGCGAAAAGAGCAACAAGATTACATTTGCTTTTAAGCATATCAACGGTTGAGGAAAGGTCACGCAGAACGCCGGTGTGATTGGTAATAAGTCCGCATTTTCCGTTTAATGAATACCCGTTTTCAGCTGCAACATCTGCACCGCACAAAACCCTTTGTTTTAAATTTTTCATATTTTGCTTACCTCTGCAAGCCACTTTTCATATTACTTATGGTTTTTAATATAGTGCTTATAGAATTTAACGCAATAAGCAGTTTCGGTAACACCGATGCTTTCATTTGCGGCGTGCATTGCAGCAAGCTGCTCATTGCTCATCTTTATGGGGCAGAATCTTAAGCAGTTATCTGCAATTTCCTCATAGTGGCGGCAATCTGTTCCGCCGGTCATAAGATAAGGAATAACGCCTGCTTCGGGATAGCATTCGTTAAGACACTTTTTCAAATAATTGAATTCTTCGCCATTGAAATCAACGCAGTTTGATGCACTTCTTGCGTGGATAACATCAAGCTCCAAATCAAATTTATCCGCATATTTTTTAAGAACGGCAAGCGACTGCTCTGCATTCTGATGCGGTGAAGGACGAAGATTACAAACAACATAAGCCTCTGAAGGAATAACATTCGGTGAATGCGAGCCTTCCGCCATAGTGCAGCAGAAAGTTGTTTTAACAAATGCATTGCACATAGGCGAAACCATAGGCAAAACCTTGGTGAGCAAGCCTTTGAAAAGCCACATATTGCCGAGCACCATTCTAAGGGGGAAGCCCAGAAGCGGTGCTGCTCTGTCAAGCATTGCATAAACGGGGCCTGAAATTTCAGCCTTAAAGGGTTTATCCTTTTCAATAGCGGCAATGAATTTTGAAAGCCTTGCAAGCGGAGTGTTGGTTTTGGGTGTTGAAGAATGACCGCCCTTGCCTTTGGCTATAACCTTGACATCTATGTATCCCTTTTCGAGTATACCAATAGCGGCACACCAGCCTGCCATTGTGGGCAGAGCATTTTTAAGAATGGCACCGCCTTCATCCATAGCAACATCAAGATGAACGCCCTTTGATTTAAGGTGATTTACAAGCATCTTTGCACCCTCACCCGAGATTTCCTCGTCAACAGCCGTTGCGAGATAAACATCGCATGGAGGCTCAAAGCCCTCGGCGAGCAATTCTTCTATTGCCTGAAATTCTGAAAATACGGTTGATTTGCAGTCCATTGCACCTCTGCCGTGAATATTGCCGTCTGCAATTTCACCTGAGAACGGGTCACGCTCCCAATTAGGCTCATCGGCAGTAACAACATCCTGATGACCCATAAGAAGCACACCGTTTCGTTTCGGGTCTTTACCCGGCCAGCGGAAAAGAAGATTTCCTTCAATTTCCGTGCATTCAAGCTTTGAAAAAACAAGAGGAAAATTCTTTTTCATAACCTCGTGAAGCTTATAAAACTGAGTAAGGTCGGTGTTTCCTCTGAGTGAAACGGTGGGCACCTGAATCATTGCAGAAAGCTTCTGTGCATATTCATTTGCCTCTTCTTCCGTGGGGTTTATTGCAGGTGGATTTGTGTTGGGCTTAGCTTTAATCTTAACTGCTCTTAATGCCGCAACTGCGAGAAGAAGAATTAAGACAGCAAGAACAACAAGCAAAGCGATACCTACATATTTCATTTAACCATATCCTTTCTGATTAATTATTTATTTGATCATTTCATTGAATTCTTCTTCGGTAATTATTGTAACGCCAAGAGTTTGTGCCTTAACAAGCTTGCTTCCCGCCTCTTCACCTGCAAGCACATAGCTTGTTTTTTTGGAAACCGAAGAAGCAGTTTTTCCGCCGAATTTTTCAATGATTTCACTTGCTTCATTTCTCGAATAGGTTGGCAGAGTGCCGGTTAAAACAAAGGTTTTGCCTTCAAAGCGGTTATCAATCTTTTCTTTCTGCGAATTCATATTGACACCGTATGCCGCAAGATACTCAATCTCTCTTTTCGATTGCTCAAGTGAGAAGAAATCGGCAACGCTCTTTGCCATAATGCCGCCGAAGCCCTCTATTGCGGTCAGCTCCTCAAGGGTTGCATTCATCAGATTTTCCATACTGCCGAAATAATCAGCAAGTATTTTGCCTGCTTTCTGCCCTACATGACGGATACCGAGAGCAAACACAAGCTTTGACAAATCGTTTGATTTTGATTTTTCTATTGCTGCAACAAGGTTTTCGGAGGATTTATCCTTAAAGCCTTCAAGGGTCATAAAATCTTCTTTTTTGAGCGTATATATCTCACTTGCTTTTGAAAGAAGCTTTGCCGAAACAAGCTTTTCAAGCACAGCATCGCCCATACCCTCAATATCCATTGCATCTCTTGAGCAGAAATGAATAAGATTTCTCAGAAGCTGTGCAGGGCATTCGGGATTAACGCATCTTACCGCCGCTTCTCCCTCTTCTCTTATAACCGCCGCACCGCACGACGGACAGTTTTCGGGAAGCATAAATCTTTGACTGCCCTCTTTATGGCTTACAACCCTGATTACTTCGGGAATAATATCGCCCGCTTTGCGGATAACAACTCTGTCACCGAGGCGAATATCCTTTTCATCAATAAAATCCTGGTTATGAAGTGTTGCTCTTGAAACGGTTGACCCTGCAACAAGCACGGGCTCAAAAACCGCTGTGGGAGTTAAAACGCCCGTTCTGCCAACGGCAACCTCAATATCAACAACCGTTGTTTCCTTTTCTTCGGGCGGATATTTGAAAGCAAGTGCCCATCTGGGGAATTTTGCCGTGCTGCCGATTTCGGCACGCTGGGCAAAGGAATCGGTTTTTATTACCGCACCGTCAATATCAAAGGGAAGCGAGGAACGGATTTCACCGATACGGTTAAGCTCTGCAATAACATCCTCTATTGTTTTGAATTTATTATAAAATGGAACTGTTTTGAAGCCGAGAGTTTTAAGAAAATCAATCGACTGCTTGTGCCCGGTTATTTCATTGCCGCTGTATTGCTGAATATTAAAAACAAAAATATCGAGATTTCTGGAAGCGGTTATTTTAGGGTTTTTCTGTCTTAACGAGCCTGCCGCCGCATTGCGGGGATTTTTAAAGGTTTTTTCGCCGTTTTGCTCCTGCTCCTCAACAAGTGAAGCAAAAACCTTTTTGGGCATATATACCTCGCCTCTGACCTCAATGCGTTCAACATCTGTTTTCAGCCTTAACGGAATTGAATTAACTGTTCGCACGTTTGCAGTTACATCTTCACCCGTTATGCCGTCGCCCCTTGTTGAGCCTCTGACAAAAACACCGTTTTCATATTCAAGAGCAACGGAAAGACCGTCTATCTTGGGCTCAACAACATATTCCGCATCGGGAAAGATTTCTTTTATTCTTGCATCAAAAGCACGCACTTCTTCCATACTGAAGGCATCCTGCAAGCTTTCAAGAGGAACGGTATGCACAACGGGCTCAAACATTCCCTCTGCACTGCCGCCTACTCTCTGTGTGGGCGAATCAGGAGTTATAAGCTCGGGATATTCTTTTTCAATTTCCGCAAGCTGCCTCTGCATCATATCGTATTCATAATCCCCTATTTCGGGATTATCTTCAACATAATATTTATGGCTGTGGTAATTCAGCTGATTGCGAAGCTCCTCGGCTCTTTTCTTTGCATCTTCAAACTGCATTTTATATCATCCTTAAAAAATTTACTGCAAATATTATATCTCTGTTTTTTGAAAAAATCAACCGTTAACCATAACATCGGGAACGTTTCCCACAATTACGGTCTGAGCAACGCAAAAGGATGTTTCAACGGTTTTCTCAACCCTTTTCCCGGGCAAAGTGAGAATAACGGTTGTTTTAATATTGAGCATAACATTATGCTGGGTCTGATTAATTCCCGCTGAAGTGAAAACATTTTCAAAATCCGATTGTGTTGAAGATGCAAAGCCCACATCCACATCTATGTACGGACCGAGTCCTGACAAAAGAGTCAGCCCGCTTGCGGTGCCCGCAGAAACGGTTATTTCGGTTTTATTCTTTCTGTTAAAGGCATCATCAACAGCCTTTGAAACCTTTGATTTAAAAAGATTCATTTTTACAATATCGGTTGTAATTCCCGTGATAACATTATTTCCCGCGTAATTTATATTCACAATTTCCGAATAATCGGGTGCGTTTTCAGTCAGAATTTTTTCAACCGCTTCGTTAACGGTTTTTGAAGAAATTGCTCCGGCCTCAAGAGCAGCCAGATCATAAATTGCAGGTCTTAATTTTGCATCAAGAAGCAGAAAAGCTGTTGAAAAAATCAATAAAAAACAAATAATTTTAAACCCGAATGCTCCCCTTTTTCTGTAAAACCGCCTGTATTTCAAAACAATCACCCGCTATATTATATGCAGAAAAGCACTCCCGATTTACGGAAGTGCTTTTATAATTAATCCTCGATTGCCGCCTTGCGTGAGTTGATTGCTCTGAATATTTCAGTGTCAAACTTCGGAGTGCGGTCATAGTAATAAAGTCCGTTCTGCTCCTGCTCAATATCATAAAGCTGCGTGTAGCAGAAGCCGAACATCTTCTCGTTATCAAGAAGAACATCGGTGAGCCCTTTATAACGCTCAACAAATTCCTCTTCCGTCTTGGGTGCGTTGCCGTAGCCCCAGGCATCGCCTCTGTCGCCTCTCGACCACTGAAGTCCGCCGTATTCGCTCACGAAGGTCATACCGCCCGTGTATTTCTGTCTGTCGGGGAAATAGCCGTACATTTCGCCATCGCTTACAAGCTTTTCATAATGCTCCGCAAACTTCGCAACATCCTGCTCATAATCGTGAACATCAAAAATATCGGTTTCAACGTGGAAATTGCCGCTTGTGTCAATGCAGGGGCGGGTTGTGTCAAGCTGCTTTGTTACTCTGTAGATTATTCGTAAAACATCGTCATACTGCTTTCTGCCGTTAATATCCCAGGTTTCGTTGAACGGGCACCAGCCGATAATAGAAGGATGGTTGAAATCTCTTTCAACACATTCGCACCACTCGGGAAGCATTGCGGCGAGCGAGAAGGGGTTTGACCAGTCAAGACCCCAGTTGCCGTATTCACCCCAGACAATATATCCGAGGCGGTCACAATGATAAATGAATCTCTTTTCAAAAACCTTCTGATGAAGTCTTGCACCGTTAAAGCCCACAGCCATTGAAATTTTTATATCGTTTTCAAGAGCTTCATCGGTGGGTGCTGTATAAATACCGTCGGGATAGAATCCCTGATCAAGAACAAGTCGCTGATATACGGATTTACCGTTGATGCGGAATTTGAAGCCGTCAATTTCAATGCTTCTCAAACCGAAATAACTCTTCACTTCATCATCGTTAAATGTGAGCTTAAGGTCATAAAGTCTGCCGCAGCCAACCTCCCAGAGATGTGTTTCGGAAAGCTTGATTTCTCCCGAAACCTGACCTGCCGCCTTCTTTGCGAAGCTGCCAACCTCTCTGCCCTCATAATAAGCGGTTGCAGTAAATTCACCTTTACCCTCCAAAACCGCATTTATGCCGAGAGTTCCGTTATCCGCATCGGGATAAAGTCTGAAACTCTTTATGTAGCTTACGGGAACAAAGTCAAGCCAAACGGTCTGCCAGATGCCCGTTGTTCTTGTGTAGTCACAGCCGTGAGATTTGAGTTCTTCACTCTGCTTTCCTCTGGGAACAAGAGGGTCTCTCAAATCGTCAACAGCATTAACAATAACGGTGTTTTCACCAACGGTAAGGAATTCGGTTATATCAATGCTGAATGATGCATAGCCGCCCTTATGGGTGCCTGATTTCTTGCCGTTTACATATATTTTTGCTTCATAATCAACCGCACCGAAATGAAGAATAACTTTTCCTTCAAGCTCTTCGGCGGTTATATTTATATTCTTTCTGTACCATACGGCAGGAATAAAATCGATGTATTCAATGCCTGAAAGCTTGCTTTCAGGGCAGAAGGGAACAAGGATTTTATTATCCCAACTATCTTTTTCAAGTATACCGCTTTCAAATTTGCTGTTGCCGAAATCAAACTCAAAATCCCACTCACCGTTAAGATTTGCCCAGTTTTTTCTCTCAGACTGCGGGTTGGGATGCTCGGGTCTTGGAATATTCATAAACTATTTCTCCTTTAATTCTCAAAAAAATTATCTTCAATCATTGCGGCAAGGCAATGATAAACAGGCAATGTGAGCTCCTGAACCTTAAAGGTTTCGGTTTCGGGGAGCCTTATGCACACATCTGCAAGAGCAGAGCATTTGCTCTCATTTTTACCCGTTACGGCGATTGACTTAATCCCCTTTGCTCTCGCCGCATTCAGGGCGTAAACTGTGTTTTCGGAGTTTCCCGAGGTTGTGAATACAACAAGAAAATCTTCGGGCTTTGCGTAGGAATAAACCTGCTGTGCAAAAACAAGGCTCGGAGCAACATCATTTTCAAATGCGGTCATCAGAGCCGAATGTGCACAAAGAGAAATTGCAGGCAGACCTTTCTGAAGATTTTCGGATATAAAAGCATCTCCAAGCATATCTTTTTCTGATTTATCAAGCAGTCTTTTCTTTAAAAAGCCCTTCATTAATTCACCTACAAGATGGTCGCAATCCGCCGCACTTCCGCCGTTTCCGCAGCAAAGAAGCTTGCCGCCCTTGGAATAGCCGTCTTTCATTATGCCGAATGCAGAAAGTATTTCATCGGAGCAGACTTCAAGGCAAGGGTAACGCTCAATAAGCTCATTAAAATACTTATTCATTATTTTTCGCCCTCCGCAAAATTCCTTGCAACTCCGAGGGCTGCAAAATCTCCGATATTATCACCGAGAAATGCGGGAACAATTTTGCAGCATTCCGCCGAAACTGAAAGGGCTTCCTTCTTCAGCACCTCATTCATACTTTCAACAAGCAATCTTCCTGAACGCTGAAAAATGCTGCCTATAACAATCATTTCGGGATTTAAAATATCAATAAGTATCGATAAACCCAAGCCCAGTTTTTCTCCGCATCTGCGATAAATCGCCTGAGCAAGTCTGTCGCCCCCTGCTGCCGCCTGGGCAACTGTTGCTGCGTTGATATTATCTTTCGGAATTGATGTTGTTCCGTTATATATCGAAAGCATCTTTTTTGTCATAGCCGCAATACCCGCACCGCTGCAAAAGCCTTCAAATGAGCCTGCTTTTCCGTAAGCCACGGGGCCGTCGGCATCAAGCCTTATGTGGCCTACCTCGCCCGCCGTGCCGCAGGTGCCTGTATAAAGCTTTCCGTTAAGTATCAGACCTGCACCCATACCGGTGCCGAAGGTCAGAAATATCATATTTTTCGTGCCTTTTCCCGCACCGAACTGCCATTCCGCAAGTGCACACGCATCGGCATCATTCTGCACCTTGCAGCAAATACCGAGCCTTTCTTTCACAATATCGGCAAGCGGAACATTATCCCAATCGGGAAGATTCGGAGGCCGCATTATAACACCGGTTTCGCTGTTAAGCGGTCCGCCGCAGCTTACACCGCAGGCAATAACATCTTCGGATAAAACTCCGTTTCTTTCAAGCAGCTCGGCAGAAGAGGAAATAAGCTCATCAACAACCGCCTGCCAGCCTCTTTCGGATTTGGTTTCAAATCTGATTTTATCTTTAACCGAATCCGCACTTTTTTCGCTCAGAACAACGGCACATTTCGTTCCGCCGATGTCCATTCCGAGATAATATTTCATAACAAAACATCCTTTGCTTTATCTATTTGAAAGTATACACATATTTTATTTTCAAGTCAACTGTTACTGAATGTATTTAAAATGAAATTAAGCTAAAAATGAAATAAAGGAAGTGATTTTTTGGCTGTAACACTTATAAGGGCAATAATAATGTATGCGGTAATAATTCTGATGATAAGGCTTATGGGAAAACGGCAGATAGCACAGCTTCAGCCCTCGGAGCTTGTTATAACGATACTGATTTCGGAAATTGCATCAGAGCCCGTTCAGAACAGCGATATTCCGATTTTAAAAACCGCCGTGTCGCTGTTTGTTCTTGTTGCTTTTGAAATATTAAGTTCAGCGATAGGGCTGAAAAGCAACCGTTTCAGAACGCTTATGCAGGGGCATTCGGTGATAGTTATAAGGAACGGTAAAATTGAAAAGCAGGCTTTGAAAAAATTGAGAATGACGGTTGGCGACCTAATCAGTGCATTAAGGCAGAAGGATGTTTTTGATATATCAAAAGTCAGCTATGCGGTTTTTGAAACCAACGGGCAGATAAGTATTCTTATGAAGCCCGGATTTGAAAACGCAACAGCAGAAGATGTTCATAAAACAGCAAAGAACTCCGGTATGCCGTTTGCAGTTATATGTGACGGAAAAATAATTGAAGATACCGTTGCTCAATCGGGAATTGAAATAAAGAGAATTGAAAATGCCGTTAAAAAATCAAAAGTGCCGATTGAAGAAATTCTGCTGATGACAATACAGCCTGACGGCACAACCTATATCGAGAGAAAGGAAAAAGATGAATGAAAAGAATAATTGCAGCTATTGCTTTGCTGTCGGTATCTGTTACTTTTTCTTTTGTTTCAAATCATTTTATCATCAAAAAAATCAATGATTTTTCGGCTTTATCAAAAGAGCTGGTTGAGCTTTCAAAAAACGGATACAGTGATGAATTAATGCAAAAAACAAAAATAATTACTGAAGAATGGAAAAACAGCGAATGGGTTTTCCACACATTAGCCACAAGCGAATATGTCACCGAAGCGGAAGAAAGCATAGAAATACTCTCTTCGCTGTTATATCAGGGGCTTGAAGAGGAATTCAAGGCTAAATGTGCCGAGGCATATAATAACATTCAGACAATAAAAGAAAATGAAACAATAACCTTTGAAAATATTTTTTGATCAGGGCACGATACTATTGTATTTTCTTTTAAGATATGATAAAATTATTTTGAGCATATAATAAAGGAGGCGGATACTATGGAATACACCATGCTCATTTTCTGGATCGCTCTGCTTATTGTGCTTGTAATTGTTGAGGCGGTCACCGCCCAGCTTGTCACAATATGGTTTGCTGCAGGTGCAGCAGCAGCAATTATTGCGGAGCTTCTGAACTCACCCCCGTGGCTGCAATGGCTTATTTTCATAATCGTTTCGGTTGTGACTCTTATTGCAACAAGACCTTTGGTACGCAAAGCAACAAAGCAAAAAATTCAGCCGACCAATGCAGACCGATGCATAGGGCAGACTGCCGTTGTTACCGAAGAAATCGACAACATAGCGGGAAAGGGTCAGGTACACGTTAACGGCATCACCTGGACCGCACGCTCAGCAGACGGCTCTGTTATTGAGAAAGACCGAAAGGTTACAGTTGAAAAAATAGAAGGCGTAAGGCTTATTGTAAAATAAATTTTCAAGGAGGAAATCATTATGGATTTTATTGTTGGTATTGTTCTTATTATTCTTGCAGTTTTCATTATTGCAATAGTTATTATGAACATCAAAATCGTTCCCCAGTCAAAAGCATATGTTATTGAAAGACTCGGAACCTACAGCACAACCTGGCAGACGGGCTTCCACATCAAAATCCCCTTTATTGAAAGAGTTGCAAAGCAGGTTTCGCTTAAAGAGCAGATTGTAGATTTCCCGCCCCAGCCCGTTATCACAAAGGATAACGTTACAATGCAGATAGACACGGTTGTTTTCTTCCAGATAACCGACCCCAAGCTTTTCAGCTACGGTGTTGAGCGTCCTCTCTCTGCTATTGAAAATCTCACTGCAACAACCCTTCGTAACATTATCGGTGAAATGGAGCTTGACAACACTCTCACTTCAAGAGATATAATCAATGCAAAAATCAGAGGTATTCTTGACGAAGCAACCGACCCCTGGGGCATCAAGGTTAACAGAGTTGAGCTTAAAAACATTCTGCCGCCCAGAGAAATTCAGGATGCTATGGAAAAGCAGATGAAGGCTGAACGTCAGCGCCGTGAAGCAATTCTTACCGCAGAAGGCGAAAAAGCAAGTAAAATTCTTGTTGCCGAAGGACAGAAGGAAAGCAAGATTCTTGCCGCTGAAGCAGAAAAGCAGAGTGCAATTCTTGCCGCAGAAGCTGTTAAAGAGGCAAAAATCAGAAAAGCCGAAGGTGAAGCTGAAGCAATTCTTAAAATCGAGGAAGCAAGGGCAAAGGCTATTGAACGCATCAATCAGGCTGCACCCGGTCAGGGTTACCTTACAATAAAGAGTCTTGAAGCATTTGCCGAAGCATCAAACGGTCAGGCAACAAAGATTATCATTCCCAGCGAAATTCAGGGCATTGCGGGTCTTGCCGCAAGTGCAAAAGAAGTTCTTTCCGATAAGTAAATAAAAATTTGACCTTCACATTGCTGTGAAGGTCTTTTTTTAATCCTGCAAATCCGCTGCCGCATTATCATTCAGCAAATTGTCATTCGCAAGATCACTGTCAAATTCCAAGGAAAAATCTCAATAATTCTTTTTGTTTTCAGCGTTGTTATTCTTTTTGTTGTTCTGCTGGTTATTCTGCTGATTGTTTTGCTGGTTGTTCTGCTGATTATTCTGCTGGTTGTTTTTGTTTTCAGCGTTTCTGTTCATATTTATCACCTCGCAACATTAGTGTGCCCCGCAAAAATCGTAATATTACACTCAATTTAAATCTCCGTTTGCGGGATTATCAAGAAGCTTTCCTTCTTCGGAAAACCTCGAGCCGTGACACGGGCAATCCCACGAACGCTCCGCCTTGTTCCACTTCAAAGCACAGCCGAGATGCGGGCATCTTTTCGGAAAAGGAGTAATAAGATTCAAGAACGATTCAATACCGTTTAATGCAAGCTGCGGATGAAGAATGCTTCTTGAAGGATTATAAAGGTTAGAAAATTCGTTTTGTTTATCATTAATCAAATCAGTAAGAAGCATTGCCGAAACCATAGCTCCGGTCATACCCCATTTATTAAAGCCTGCCGCAGTATATAAATCGCAGGTACTTTTGGAATATCTGCCGATATACGGAATTCTGTCAAGAGTTATGCAATCCTGAGTCGCCCAATAATATTTTTCTTTTGCATTCTGCATATTCTCTTTGGCAAAGGAACGAAGTTCCGACCAATTACCGCCCTTTTTACCGGTTCTGTGTCCCCCGCCGCCAAGCAAAAGCATATCTCCGTAATTTCTGAAAGAAAGACCGCTGTCGCATTCATCAACATACATACCCTCAAAGTCGGGAGCATTTTCAAGTGCAATAACATATGAACGGTGCTGATAAAGCTTTAAAAAATAACTGCCGTGTTTGTTGATAAACGGAAAATGAGTTGTAACAATAACCTTATCGGCATATATTTTACCGTAATCGGTAACTGCCGTGTTACCCTGCATTTCACGAACAAAGGTGTTTTCGTAAATATTCAGATTTTTTGATAATTCCGCAAAAAACTTAAGCGGATTAAACTGTGCCTGATTTGCAAATTTTACCGCACCCGAAATTCTTACGGGAATTTTCAGTTCATCACAAAGCTCCGCATTATAGCCGATTCTGCTTAACGCAGAAAGCTCATCTTCAATTTTTTGGGGGTTATCAACAGAATAAACAAAGTTATCCTTTTTCTCAAAGTCACAGTCAAATTGCTCTGACATTTCAGCATATTTTTCAAAAGCAATTCTGTTTGATTCAAGATAAAGCTTTGCATTTTCAGCACCGTATTTTTTCAGAATTTTGCTATAAATCAATCCGTGCTGAAAGGTTATTTTTGCTGTTGTGTTTTCGGTTACGCCGCTGCATATTCTGTCTTTTTCAACAAGAGCATATTCAACTCCCGCCTGATGAAGAAAATATGCCGTAAGCAGGCCTGCGGCACCGCCGCCTATTATCAATACATCACATTTCAAATCGCCCTTCAGCCGTTCAAAGCGTGGCAAATCAACACTTTTGCTCCATAACGAATCCATAATATCACCGTTCTTTTTTATTTATTTTTTGGAGCAGTTGAATGTTTATTCTTTAATAATTATTCAAAACCATAGTGACATAACAGCAAAAATATGTTAAAATAGAAAAACTCGGAGGTGATGCTGTGAGCAGCTCTTTTTCGGTAAACAAAACAATAAAAGAAAGATACAGCGTAAGAACCTATGACAAAAAGCTTGTACCGAATGAAATTAAAGAAAAAATAATGTCTTATGCAGAATCATTAAGTAACCCGTTCGGAGTAAAAATTAATTTTAAATTCATTGAAAAATCAACTTCTGCAAGCGGAGAGAAGCTCGGCACATACGGATTCATAAAGGGAGCTGACCTTTTTATAGGTGCAACAGTTCCGAAGGTGAAATGTGCACAGGAAGCACTCGGCTATGATTTTGAAAAGCTTGTTCTTTATATTACAAGCCTCGGCCTCGGCACCTGCTGGCTCGGCGGAACCTTCAACAAAAGTGCATTTGCCGAAGAAATGAAGGTTAACGAAAACGAGCTTTTCCCGATTGTTTCACCCGTTGGCTATCCCGCATCAAGGCTTCGTTTAACCGAAAAAGTTTTCCGCCGTTCTCTGAATGCAGATAACAGAGCTGATTGGAATGAACTGTTTTTCTTCAAAGATTTCAGCACTCCGCTTGATAAAACAACTGCGGGTCATTATGCCAATCCGCTTGAAATGCTCCGACTTGCTCCTTCTGCTAAAAACAAGCAGCCCTGGAAGGTTGTGTTTGACGGCAAAGCATTCCACTTTGTTCAGCTTTTTGCACACGAAAACAGCGACGGAAGCGGGCAGGAAATGCACAGAATTGATATGGGAATTGCTATCTGTCATTTTCATCTTGCGGCTGTTGAAAACAAACTCAACGGATATTTCAAAAAATATGAAAGCCTTGATTTCGACATTCCCGAAGGAACGGCATATATAACATCCTGGGTGGTTGAATAATAATGCACTCCCCTTTTCGGGGAGTGTGTAAACAACAAAAATATTATTTTCTAAAACCACTTGATTTTTAATCAATAATGTTATATAATTTTCGGGCATCGGGGTATAGCGCAGTTGGTAGCGCGCTTGGTTCGGGACCAAGAGGCCGTGGGTTCAAATCCCGCTACTCCGACCAAAAGATGATAATCCGAACCCTCTCTTCAAAGTAGGAGATGCGTTCGGATTTTTCATTTCTTACAGTCTTTTAGAATGAGAAAACGGGGATGAAAATTCATCCCCGCCGAATTAAGATTTATATTAATCTGTACTTCGTTCTCTTTCGGCTTTCCACTTTTCAAAAGCTTCTTTGCCTTCTTCGCTTTCGTAGAATGCCCTGATTTCCGGAAGTAAAGCTCTTGCTAAAGATTCCATAACATCCTTGGGTATTCCTGTGCCGAAATCATTTTCTTTTTTGGACTTTGCCATGCTAACCGGTAGTTTTTCTCCTTTCTGAGTTTTGTCAGATAGGAGGTTCCTTATGAAAGATCATTTACTCATCTATATTTTAATCCTATTTTAAATTTTTGTCAAACTTTTTTCACCGTTGTAAATCGACTGATTTTTTACAACTTGAAATTCAGCTTTTGGAACAATAGAACCGCAAAATTGAGGTTACAGGTCAAACTATACGCACCCCTGAATCACCGCACTCTGAAATCGTTGAAATACAAGGATTTCAGAAGCTCTATTTGGTTAATTTTTTACTGTAATGAAAGTGTTTTTATCAATTGGTTTTTTGCAACCTTAAAGTTCGTTATGTGGAAAAAGTAACCTCAAAATCGGGGTGATAGGTCAAACTATACGTACCCCTCGATTACCGCACTTTTAAACCCTTATATATCAACGATTTCAGGCTCTACTTTTCCTACGTTTTTCAAAATATTAAAAGGAGTTTTTTATTTATGATTAATAACATTATTTCTTGTGAATTTAATATCGATACCGCCTGCGTTGAGGTTAAGCTCACCAATGGCTCAAAGGTGTCAATTGACTGCGTTGCAGTTGAAAACGAATATGCAAACAATATGTACGAAACTTCAGAACTCGATTATCTCATCTACAACGAGCCTATGAGCTATGTCAAATTGTTGCTCAGCGGTAAGATGGAAGAATACCTGCGAAACAATACAGATTACACGCCATTAGCAGAAATGAGATAATGTCTTTTGTAACGCTTTTTTCCCTTTTTTGATGTTTTGATGATATATCATTAGCACTACATAAAATTCAATAAAATACCGTTATATATCAATATTTTTAACACCAAAATCATTACATTAAACACACTATATTAATTGAGAAAAGCCATATAAGTTGACATCAAAAGTCAGCTTGTATGGCTTATTCTATATCAGTTACTTAATTTTGGGCATATAAATCTTAATAAACTCATCATACGCTTCTTTCTCCGTTATCCATACGATAACAGGATGTTCTTTTACACCGAGTTGAGACAATGCTTCAAAGCGATGGTTACCGTCACAGAGTTCAAAACCGTGGTCAACGAAATGCACTATCAACGGTGGCGTATCGTCATTTGATTGAAGTGTTTTCTTTAATGATTGCACTCTTTTTTTAAACCACTCTGCATTGACCTGATATTTCATATCATCTTCCGGACCACAACAACGGGTAAACAATGATAATGGCATTGTCAGAGGTCCTAAATAATATCTGTCAAACAGTTTCAGCCCATCTGAAAAAGCTTTATTATGGCCATCCGAAAGTAAAAACAAATGCACCCAATCTTCAAGCTTGCCTGCTTTAGAGAATTCTTTTGCTGATGATAAAGAACACTTGTATTTCAGTTCTTTGTTCTCACTTTTGCTGTAAACAATTTTCTTAATTGATTCAATGGATAGTGAATAATCACTTGTGAGGGTTTCGATGGTTTCACCTTTTGTGAACTTGTCTTTAATTTCTTGATTTCTTTCTTCAAGATACCGTTTGTATCCCGATGTTTCACCCCAAGAGCGTTTGCTTGTTGTTTCAGGCACATAAATCAGCTTACCTGAGGCAAATTTCTGCACTCGCTTGAGCAAGTCTTCCGGTAATATATCTGCGGCGTTTTCGTAATTCATTGTTTTCAATCCTTTTCGAGTTTGGATTTTATCCACCTATCAACATATTCCGCAGCATGTTTAGGAGTGAGATTGGAAGTGTCAAGCAAGTCAATATTAGGCTCGGTTTTATTGTGATTATCTTTCAGCCAATTATTAAACTGCATAGAAGAATTAATCCAATTTTCGTCAGTAACTTTTCTGCCGACTGTCATTCTATGCATCATAGTTTCATCATCACAAACAACAGCAAGATAGTACAAATCTGAAAACAGTTCTCTTTCGGGTAAATTTTCAAACTGTTTTGGTGTGCAAGATCCGCACACAACACAAGGCAGACCGATTTGTGAGATGTTTGCACAAAGTCTTGTCCACATTCTGCGATATGCCCTGTAATCATCTTTGGGAGTATTGTAAACATCGTTCCAAGTTATGTCGCTTTCAAGAACAATATAGTCTGTTTCATTTTTGAAAAGTTCGTTACACACGGTTGTTTTACCTGCACACGAAGCTCCCGTGATACAAAACAAAGGTAACTTTTTTGTGGGTTTCATAGTGTTTTCTCCTTTTTTCACTCATTGTATCACGGTGACTTAATAGGTGTATATGTAAAGAATAGTTTAAACCATTCTTTATATTATTCTGCAGTCAAACCATATTCGGTGCACTTCATTTTTTGTACTGGTATATTATGTTCTTTGCACCATTTTCGGATTTTTTCTTCATCAAATTCTTTTATTTTGGTTCCTAATATGACCTTCGATGGAACGGCAAATTTTATTTTCTTTCCTTTATGCCAATAGTCTTTAGGTACTTCACCTAAACTATTAAACCACGTGCCGGGACAAAGAATTAATCTCCACTCAGCTTCATAACTCCAATCTTTTAATTTGTGCATAAGAAAATAGTCTAAAAAAGCGAATTCGTTAATCTTGTGGTGTGTTGCCAATAATGTGCCATCTGGAAGTTTTTCAGTATATTTAATTGGAAACAATCTGTTTATTATGAAAACATCATAAATTGTACTAATGTCATACTCTAAACATACACCTGTATGTTCATTGGCATAATGGTTCCACATAGGCAGATTTGTTGATTTTTCTGTAAAGCAAGCAAAACGATATGATTTATTAATGGTATCATTCAAGGTTGTATTCATATCCTCAAGCATTTTCATAGTTGCATAAATAATGCTTTCTTTTATAGCGTTAACATTGTGCGAAGAACCGGAATTTTCAGCTGTAAAAAGTGACATCAGCTCAAACCAATTATCGTCATCAAAAATCTTATCAAAGGTATCCTTATCCATGATATCTTTGAATCTTGACATATACTCGTCTTTCGACTGAATATATGGAGCAGGGTGCTTTTCACCTAATACAGAGTGAGAATCAAAAGGGTCGTTCATTTCGGAAGGTAAAGATAAGAAAATTTCACCGTCACATATTTCTCCTTTTAGATACTCTAAATTTCCAGTAGTTCTATATCGGTATAATTTATTCGGTATATGTTCTCTTTTTAATTCAAGAGCTTTAGTAAAATCGCCCTTTTCCTTAGAAGAATACAGTTTGATAAAATCATCTATCCAATCCATGTTTCACCTCATTACTAATTTAGGAGATTGCATAAATAACCGTAGTTAATTATCTTTTCTCAACAACAAATCATATTCATAACTGTCGCCTTGGTAGGTTTCTTTTATTCGGGCAATAGGGTGAACGAAGCCGTGTTTCTCGTACATATATCTTGCTCGGTTATTGTCATCTTCGACGCCGACAGTAAGTTCATGATAACCGTTGGCATTGAGTTCGTCAATAACGGTTTCAAGAAGATAGGAGCCAAAGCCTTTGCCTTGATAGTCTTTATGAACTCTGAATGCAAACAGATATGCTCGCTTTCCTTTTTCGGCGAAGTCTTTATCTTCATTTTCATATTTTACATGAAGCTCGCCAATCAGCTTGTCATTATCAAACAAAGCAAAAATATCAACGATACCATTTTCGATATTGCGAGTGTTTTCGGCAATCATATCATCAATATCTTTGTAGTTGAAAAGTTGTGTTAAGATGGGAAGTTCGGTAGTTTTTAATTTTCTGACGATGTTCATATTGTAATTACCTTTTATAAATCTTTTCGATACATAACCTCGACTGCACCGTATGTCGTTTGTGTGTTATTAGTTAATACAAATCCGTGCTTTTCGTAAAAACTACGGGCACGGGTATTCTTTTCAAATACCCAAAGCACCACGCTGTTGTATCCCGAATTTTTGATTTCGTTGAATATATGATTCATCATCATTGTGCCATAACCTTTACCCCAGTTATTACACAAACTATGAATGCAAATTAATTCTGCACTATCTGAAAATTCGGGATTTCTTGCTTTGCTCCAAGCAGCAATACAATGAGGCTTTTCGTCAATTTCAAGAACTGATATTTCTGCATAACGAGATTTCAGGACGTTCTCGTACATTGACTCAGCTTTTGTTATGTCTGTGTATTTATTTAAATCATCAGCAGATATAATATCGGCAAATGCAGCCTTCCACGATTCTGTTTGAATATATGCAAGTGTTTTTTTGTCACCATTTCTGGCTTTTCGTATTTTAATATTCATCTTTAATCTCCCTGACAAATAACATCAATCTCATCTTCACTCGGCACTTCAAATATTGAAACGAATTTTGCGGCGAGATTATCGTCAACATAATAAGTACTTGTTTCATTTGCAAGCACATCGTTGTTTCTCTTACGCAAGCGTGATTTCCATATTTCGTCGCTGACATTAATGTAATGAAGCTCATATTCAATCCCGCGGGATTCATAAAACTCTTTTACTGCTAATCGTTCTAATTTTGTCCAAAAACCCCAATCAAGAACAACATTGATATTGTTCTCTATTAGTTCCAAAGATTTATTTAACAGATATTTCTCAGTTCTTTCTACATATTCATCGTGTTTATCACCGCAATGCTGACCGAAAAGAGCAAGCGTTATTTCATCAACCGAGAGCAATACTGCATTATTTTTGTTGCAAATCTTTTGTGCATATGTAGTTTTACCGCAGCATATTTTACCACAGACTAAAATGACTTTTGCCATAAGCAACACCTTCTTACTTATTCATATCATCAACAAATTCGCTGTTTCTTGCCGTCAGTTCGACCCATGCAGGTCTGAATCCGCTTCTGATAGCATTGCGGACAGATTTGATATTCGACCATGCGGCACAGTAAAACGGTACTTTACCAAGCTTCAATGTTTCAAGAGCAAGTCTGCTTGTAATTGCAGATGCAACGCCTTTTCTTCGGTATTCGGGCAGAACATCAACACCAATCTGATACATTGTTTCACAATCGGCAGAACAACCTGCAAGACCTATAAGGTTGCCGTTATCAAATGCACCGACAGCAAGTTTATCAAGATGTTTTCGGTTTTTACACAAAGCGTTGCCCCACTCGGCGGTATAATACTGTTCAAATTCTTTGGGATGTAAAACTCTTATTTCATAAGCGCAGGGCAGTTCTTTGAGTTCATTGATGTCTGGCAGAAAATATTCCGCCATAAAGCAGACTTTATATCCAAACTCTGCTAATTTTTCGTTGAGTGCAATAACATTCGGCGATTCAAAACAATGCTCAACAGCATATTTGCCTATGTACCATTCAACAGTTTCTTTCATTCTCGGACTGACTTGTGCTACAATATTGTTTCCGTATGATACCAAATCACATTCAAGCGGCAAGGGTATATAAACCCTTGCTTTTTCGTTTTTCTGCGATAAAACAACCTTGTTTTCGGTCGAAAGAAAATCATCTGCATTACAGTTACAGTCATACGCCGATTGCTGTAATGCGATTTCTAAAATTTCTTGGTTTGTCATAGTTACACCTATTTATTTGCTTTTAATGTGAATGTTGCGCCCCAGTTATTAAGAACCTCAACGCAAGAAAAGCCTGCTTCGAGCAGCGCTTCAGTTTCGTGTTCAACTGTCAATGGGGTGTCATAGTGATAAAACTCATTGTCATCAATGCCTTGTTCCTTTTTAAGACAGAGCAACTCGTTTCGGAATGTTCTCTCATCTTCATCGGACAAGGCGAAATAATCGGTAAGAATAAAATACCCGCCCACTTTTAATGCTTTGCAGAGTTTTGCATAAAGCGGAATTTTTTCTTCTTTTATGAAATGATGCAGAGATTCAACCGAAATTGCGGCATCAAAAGTGTTTTCGCCAAACGGAACATCAAAATATGAGCCGCAAATCAATGTCAAATTCTTTTCGGGGAACTTATTTTTCAATGCGTTCAGCATTGATTCAG
Organism: uncultured Clostridia bacterium; assembly: GCA_937880805.1. Lineage (GTDB taxonomy): Bacteria > Bacillota > Clostridia > Oscillospirales > Acutalibacteraceae > CAG-177. The sequence continues at coordinate 12,357 of CALGRR010000024.1, read as the reverse complement.
TCAAATCAATACCTGATATTTTTGCCGAAGGGTTGATTTTGAAATAATGTTCCAATTCCAAACCCGTACCGCAACCCAGGTCAAGGATTTTTACACCGTTGGTCTTGGGTAAACAGTCGGCAGTATAAGGATAAAACACATCAGACGATTCGATATTTGTCATCATATGTTCATCATAACCGTCTAACCGTTTATCGAAAAATTCATTCATTTTTTCAAGCATTTCTATTTACCTCTGATTATAACTCTTTCCTAAAACATATAACACGGTTAGCTTCTTCAAAGCCCATTGCCATATGGAAATTAAAGCTGTTTGTATTGTCGAGTTCACAATCGCTTGCGAATTCTGAGCAGCCTTTTTCTTTTGCCCATAATTCACATTCGTGCAAAAGTTCTTTTGCATATCCTTTATGCTGATATTCGGGAACAACAAAAATTCCTTCCAGATAACCGACGGGAGATGAGTGTGTTCCCTCAACGTAATCGTGGCGAAGCTGACATTGTGCAAAACCAACAGGAATATCATCAACATATTTTATAAAGCAAACAGCATTATTGCTATTTATAATCTCGGCAAAATCTGTATTGAGTTCCGATACTGTGTGATTGCTCCACATTTGTATTGCTAATTCTGCTAATACTCTTGTGTCGCTTGGGGTTGCTATCTTAATCATAAACTTTTCTCCCACGCTTCTTTTAGCTCTTTTATACTTTGATAACGCTCATTTCTATTATCGCTTACCGCTTTTGTCGCAACTGCAAATGCTTCTTCTGATAGTTGCCACGCATCACGGGTGCGATTGTAATTGCTAAACAGCGCAAACGCAAAAGCTCCGGCACAGTAAATATTTGTTACCTCGTCAATATCTTCACCGAGTTGATATTCTTCAGGTGATTGGAATTTTGAACTGCCCCACATTCTGCCCATATCGTTGACACACGGTTGTTTTCCGAAAAAGTCAATGTCGCAGATTGTTGTTTTTCGATTCTCGGCATCGTACATAATGCTACCGTCATAAAAATCAACTGCAACATATCCGTTTGAATTGGTGTAGTCCAAGAAATCTAGTATATCGTCGAAAACATTAAGCCTGTCCGCAATGGGTAAACTCATAAATCTACGATGCTCTGCAGGGTACATTCTGCCCATACAGTCACCGTCAACCCACTTGAACACCATTGCAAATCCGTCATTTGTTTCTTTTGCTTCGACAAACTCGATTAGATTTTTGTGTTTCAAAGTCTCATATACTGGTAATGTTGATTTCAAACGTTCAATTGCATCTTCAGGAGTGCCGTTATATGCCTCAGTCGGTGCACCTGCGAATTTTACAAAATACTTTTCACCATCTTTTTCTGTACCGAAACAGATATTACCTGAATCTTGGTCGTCAAACACTTTAAACACCTTTCCGTATTGGCTGATAAAGCTGAAGTCGAAAGGTGCTTTCATTTTATACGGCAAACCATCTATGTACTGAAAATAATAGCCTTTGAAATACCAACTCGGTATGGGATTCTGCATATTGTCATACCATTCAAGCACTTCGTTTGCGAGCTTTCGCATAGTCTTAATTTCACCTTCACCATACGGAATTGCCCAAGGCAGAGAAGTGATTGTACCAAGGCTGATATACAATGCAAGAAGCCTCCAAAACTCCATAGGCACATCATTGTCAAAATATCCGTTGACCATACCCGAAGCGAAAAGCGGAGAAGTCTGTGCACACCAGGTAATGCTCTTGAATTCTTCCCAAGGATCGCCGAAATCGTAGCGGTCAAAGTCAATAATAACAACATTGCCGTTTTCAATCATCATATTGCCGATGTGATAGTCACCGTGCTGAAACACCTGCGGTCTGCCTTTGAGCAGATAACGGTTTGCGTTGATGAAGTCAATAAAAGCCTGACCTTTATCATATTTCAGCGGACATTCGTTGTATTTCCTGATTCTCAAATCTGCTTTGTCGTTGATACGGGTTTCCCAATCGGGTTGGTTTGAGGGTGCAGGGATTGAATGAATTTTCTTTAGAATTTTGCCTGCTTCAAGACCGAGAGCATACTGTTCTGAATCTGCAAGATACGGTATAGCTTCATTTGCATCCTTGCCGTCAATCCAAGTCTGCAAAATGTAAATACCCTCATCACATTCGCCCATTTCAAGTGACTTACACATAGGAATACCGAGCTTTTCAACCTCTTTTTGCATAAGGTACATATTCTCACGGCTCGCACTCTTATCAAACGGAGTGACACGCAAAAGATATTTAGTTCCGTCAGCAGTTGTGACACAGTATTTCTTATCACACGACCAACCTTTATTTATGGGTTCTTTCGATATGAATTCCATATGGCTTCACCTATATTTAAACTTAATTATTAATTCTCAAATCTCTGTAATATAAATCTTCTCTTACTGCAAAACCTTGCTTCTCCCAAAAGCTGTTTACGAGAGTGTTTGTTTTAAATGCAACCAAAACAACTTTGTTTATCCCTTCGTTTCTGATTGCATCAATAGCAGCATTTACTAACTTTGTTCCTATTCCTGTTCCTCTGTGTGAGGCTGAAACGGCGGTGTGATGAATAAAGCCTCTGTATCCGTCGTGACCTGCTAAAATGGCTCCGACAATTTCGCCGTTTTCAACTGCAACAAAACTTGTATTCGGATTTCTTTGAAGATACTTTGAAATGTTTTCTTTTGAATCGTCGGGATTAACACCCACACCGCTTGAAGTTGTCCATAACTTTGCTACGGAATCATAATCATCAGCAGTCATTACTCTGATTTTCAAAATTATCACCTGTCTTTAATAACGCTATTCTTCATAAACAAGAGAATCTTCATCTGTTAGGGCATATGTTTTAAATTTGCTATGTTGGGTAAGCTGTTCAAAATCATATTTACGTGAATCTGTATAATGACAAATCAAAACACCATCAAGCAAACCCAATCCCGAATAATCGGTTAAACCCACTATGTTTTCATCGTAGTTTTCCACGTGTTTAATATTCTTTGAAGCGATATGTGCACCCGCACTGCCGCCAATATAAATAGCACCCGATTTTACATATCTGATTATATCTTTATCAAAGTTGCTTTTCCTGATTTTGTTAAGTGTTCCGAAAGTGTTTCCGCCACTTATGTAGACAACATCAATATCAAGATTTCTGAATTTGTCAGGATTGTTATGGTCAAACACATAAACATTTTCTTTTGCAAATCCAAACTCTTGCATACGGTCATAATACACATCGCCTGAAATAGCTTCTTCCGTTGCTTTTTCGTTGGGTATAAATAACAGTCTGCATTTGTCTATTGGATAAGGCAAATTATCCACAATTACTTGCTGTGATTTTTCGTTTCTGAAATCACAGGATGATAATATCAGTTTCATTCTGTAACCTCATCCAAGCTGTAAATGTATCTGAATGCAATTTTGTCGGAGGAGTCACTTTCCTGTCCTTCGAGTTCTTCTTTCAGAGAGTTTTCTTTATCGATGATGAACCATATTGTTTTACATCCGTATTCTACCGCAGTCGGCATAAAAACATCTGCAACCCACTTTGTATCGTCGGGATGGTTTTCAAAACCCGTGCGTGTGTCAGCAACATAGTCGCACTTATACTCTTTGATTATTTCAAGTGCATTGTAAAGCGGCTCACGGTAGTTTTCGTGAGAACAAAACTTCTTCCATTTTACGAATACAACATTGTAGTCTTCTTCGTAATGCACTTCACAGAATTCAGATATATACATAAACACCCAACCTTTACTTTAATAATCTAAGTATCCCTTTTCTTTGAGCCAATTTAAATATCTTGACTTTTGTCGGTCTATCATTTTGCCCGAATTAACAAATTCTATAAACTCACTTTCACTTATCCATTTAAAAGATATTGTTTCTCCTTGCTGCAGTTTTACTTTTTTCTTATTGCAATCCGTATTGCATAAAAAACAGTGAAACAAAGATTGACCATCTTCAAAAACATAGCAAGCAAATTCTGTAAATTCATCACATACAATGCCTGTCTCTTCAAAAAGTTCTCTTTTTATGCAGTCAAATTTGTTTTCGCCTTTCAAAGCAGAACCGCCAGCGGTTGCTTCAAAGTAACCGGGGTAAATATTTTTATTGAAATCTCTTTGCATAAGAAGATAATCGCCATCAATATGTCTTACGAGTACTTCGCAAACAAGATGATAAAGCCCATCAGGTATGTTTTCGCCCCGTATTAAATCTATGTTTGCTAAAGTACCGTCTTTGTAATATGCATCCCATAATTCCATAGGTTTTCTCCTTGTTTGAGATGAAGTTTTTATTTCACAGCAAATGTAGCAATATATTGCGGATAGTATTTGCCGATTATGTTTCCGCCTTCTCCGTCACGGTCTTCATATAATGCTTTGAGTGTAAATCCTGCTTTGAGCTGACCGCCGATTTGCTCATCCAATGTGTGGCTGAACTGAACACCGTCACCGTTTGCAATCATTGCATCAAGACGTTCTTTCGGCATTTTGAGAGGATTGAACGGTAAGGGATTAACCACTTTCAACGGATCATCTTCTTCAAATAAATAGTCAATGCCGTTATCAAGACCTGAAAGCAGTCTGCCGCCCTTTTTGAGCACACGGTAACACTCGTTCCAGACGTGATAAACATCTTCAACATAGTTGTTTGAAACGGGGTGAAAAATCAAATCAAAGCTTTCGTCTTCAAAAGGAAGCGTTTTTGACATATCACCTTTGATGATCGTAATACTGTATCCTTCTCTTTCGGACATCATTTTCTCTGCTTCAAGCTGTCTGTCGGAATAATCAAACACCGTACATTCCGCACCGAGTTTTGAAAGTACGGGCATCTGCTGACCGCCGCCGCTTGCAAGTCCCAACACCTTTTTACCTTTCAAATCACCAAACCATTCGTGAGGAACGGCGATGCAAGGAGTAAGAATAACCGAATAATTATCGGGAGTAATTTTCTTGTATTTCTCGTGACTTATGGGCAAGGTGTATTCGCAACCTTCATCTGCCCACGAATCCCAAGTTTCTGAATTTATTTTAGTGTAGTCAATCATTATAAATCCTCATTTCCTTACTAACTGTAAATCTATTGTATCATAAATAGTAATTTCTCCGCCGTGTCGGTTAATTGCATTTTCTATCTTTGAAAAGAACTCTGTTTGGATTTTTTCTTCAATAGCGATATGATCTGAATATGTACCGAGAAGCATTATGTATTCTTTTGCTGAGAATGTGCGTGTACGGTAAAACAGCTTGTATTGAGTATCTGTAAATCCGTATTTCTCAGCAATCAATGCTCTGTTCCAAGCCTGAGCTTCGGAATATTCAACAAGTGGTTCTTGTTTCTTGTTGTGGTATTTATAATAATATTCCGCATAGATTCGGTCCATTTCTTCCGACAAAGCAGGATTACATTTATCACGATACGGATGATTTGCAAATCGGGCAAAAACACCGCCGTCTTTCAGCATATCATAAACCTTTTTATATCCGATTTCTTCTGGTATCCAATGAAATGCCGATGCAGAATAAATCAAGTCATATTCACCGTTAAACTCAACATCTTCAAACTTTCCCGAAACCGCAGAAAAGTTAGGATAACTTTTGAATTTCTCACTGCAAATTTCGCAGAAGTTTTCACCGTAATCAACTGCGACAAGCTCACAACCTGTTTTAAGAAAAGGTAATGTTGCCTGACCGCCGCCTATACCGATTTCAACAACACGACTTGTATTATTGATTGGTGCGTAATCAAAGATAGTTTGATACAACTCATCCACATATCCGGGTCGCAGTTTTTCGTAGGTATCTGCAACCGTATCAAAAGTCCAATTCAAGCTATTGTTTTGCATTTATTATCCCTCAACGAAATCAATCAACTGTTTCAGATTGTGTATAGTCCATTCTTCGTTGTTTTCTCCGCTTCGGTCAAGATAAAATGCAGTAAAGCCTTGCTCTCTTGCTCCTTCGGCTTCTTCTTTGCAATCGTCAACAAATATGCTTTCAGATGCGGTTACGCCTTGTGCTTCAAGTGCAGCATTGAAAATAATCGGGCTTGGTTTACCCGCACCGACCAATGAGCTTGCCGTGAATGAAGTAAAATATTTTGCAATGCCAAGTTGTTGCAATGTGAATTCAAGCGACGGCGATGTATCGCTGATAACTCCCATTTTGTAGCCACGGCTTTTAAAATATTCAAGCACCTCTGCTGTTTCGGAGAACAAAGCTCTGTCGCCGTTGCACCAAAGCTCATTCAAAAGGCAATCCGCTTTTTCTTCAACGTTTTCCGTTATACCCTCACCGACAAGCAGATGATAGTAATATCTTCTGAAAAACTCACGTTCATCATCAAGTGTTTTGTACCAAGGCTTTCTGCCTTCACTTGCAAAGTGAAACAAAGCCATCATTTTGTCGTATTCAAGTTCAAACGACTTGCCGCTCCAAGAACTGATTTGCTTGTTACGCCAAGCCTCTTTTTCTGCGGTAAAATATGTCAGCGTACCGTCACGGTCAAAAAATATCGCTTTGTATTTCATTGTTGAGCCTCATTTCTTATGCAGAATATGCCACACATCATTACCGACAAATCCGCATTTTCTGTATAGTGCTTCGGGGTTTGTTTCATTATCAACTTTGCCCGAAACGGTTGCAAAATCAGCAACATCCTTCATTCTGAATAATAGTTCTGTAACTATCAACTGTCCGATTTTCTTGCCACGGTATTCAGATAACACTTGTATCCATTCAAGTACAATCTCTTTTGCTTTCATATCATAGTCAGCCAAACCGCAACCGACAAATTTATCAGTTGCTTTTTCTTTAACCATTATCCATAAGTTTTCGTTGTAAACAGGTGTTTGGGTATAACTCTTGATAAGTCCCGAGTTTACTGAAATGTCCGTATATGAATCGTTTATTATCTGCACAATTGCTTTAATATCTTTTCGTGTTGCGGTTGTAATCTCAAAATCATCGGTTATGATTTTTGGCATTTCTTTAAGACTATGATACAAACGAAAATACTTTTCATCGGTGTATTCGGATAATATGTCGGATGAAAAATCATTATCGTGTAAAATTATCATATTAGGAGGAATTGTTATGCTTTTAGCTTTCCAATATGGAATGGATAATGTTCCGCAAGGGTTGTTCAGATATTCGGTTAGTGTAATCATTTCTGCTCCTGATTTAAAAAGGTTTTCATCATATTAAGCAATATTTTTCTGTTATCATTTGTCAACAATGTTTCTTTTTTAGGTTGATAATGATGCCCGAATTCTGTATCAATATAACTACTGCCGTTTATAGTTATGGCTTTGCTATGTCGAGGTCTTACATGAAGATGCAAGTGTGGGTTGGGAGTGGCTGATTTATAAAAATCATTCATCAGACAACTCCAATTACACAAATCAGCACCCAATATTTTTTTAAAACATTTTTCGAGCCTGTTGATTAGTTCTTTCAATTCAATCCATTCGGACAAATCAAGGTCTGACAGATTTTCACTATGCCGTTTAAGAACGATAACACATCTTCCTATATAATCCTGATTGTCTGCCAGAAACACATACCAATATGCACTTTCAAATAAAATGTTTTGTTTTTCTTCGTCAGTAAAATTGCACCAACAGCATTCTTTTGTCATTTTTATACCTCTTTGCACATCGTAATTTTTGTAGTAGATTGGTTGACTATGGTAAAACCACATTTACTGTATAGACTCAATGCAGCTGAATTATCTGTTGTTGTTTGCAACTTTATATATCTATATCCACGGTGTTTTAGATATTGAGCAGCAAATTCTACAGCAAATTTTCCGATGCCTTGACGCTTAAACTTTTCAGGGACAACAAGCATTGAAATCCAAGCAATATCGTTGCTTTTAAGTCCATTCAGTTTTAACCAACCACACGGAATATTTTTGTTATAAACAATAAAGTTTTCTTCATCTGAATCATTTTCAGTTTCTGCAAAAAATTTTTGCCATTCATACAATGGGATTATATCTGTGTGTAAAGCGGAAATGTTGTTTGGTTCAGACATAAGACTACAAACAAATATAATGTTTTCTTGTTTTAAAGGTTTAATTTCGTACATTTTAAATCCTCTTTCTGTAAAAAATAAAGACACCTCCGAAACGGAGATGCCTGCAATTCACAGAAAGATATAAATTACATCAATCGCAAACGGACAAAACGGCTCTCCGATTCATTGTGTTAATCATCATTGTCATCTTGTCCACCTGCCTTTCAGTAATTTTTATTTATTGTAACAATATAAGAATAATTTGTCAACAATTTTAAGTTGCGTTGCAAAAGTGTCGGTTTTAAATTCAAAAGTGTTTGGCATTTGTCTTAGCGAGCAATGGATTTGAACGTACAAATCCGCAATTAAGGGATTTTCACCCCTGATACCCCGAAGAAAAAACAGAAGCATAAAAAGAAAATCAGGTGCAGTAGAGTTTGAATCCCGTTACACCTGATTCTTGATTGAATAATTAAGATTTATATGTATTGTTTTTTATGTTAGGAACAGCAATTTTTCCAAGTAAATATGATTTCATCAAATTTTTATCCGCTCTAATATTTGAAATGCCCATAGATTCCAATGCAGAACAACCATCTTCTTTTGAAACAAACCAAACTTCATCTTTTCTTAAAAGATTAAAATCTAAAAGAATAGATTCGTGAGTAGTGACTATGAGTTGACAATTAGTTTTTTTGGCTTTTTCTAAAAAAGCAGATATAAAATTAAAAGTTAAAAGCGGATGTAAACATCTGTCGATTTCATCAACAACATAAACAATGTCATCATCTTCTTGGAAAAGTATTTCTAAAAGTTTGAAAATCTTTTTAGTACCATCTGATTCTTCAGACATATAAAATGGTGTTTTTGTTCCTTCGTGATAAAACTGAATAGTTTCAAAACTAATATGTTCATCAACAATTTTAGCAATGTAAAAATCATCCGCTAAACCAAACATAACACAATTATTCTCTTCATCTTCTATTAAATCTTTTTCTATTCTAGATACTAAATCCTCGAAAATTTCTTTAGGTAACTTTAGTGCAATTTGTTCCTTAGGACATTCAAAAAAATTATAATTTGATATTGATAAATCAAAATCTTTAAAGAACTTTAAAATACTATCCATATTTTTTTCGGACATAAAATATGCATAGTCTGAAATAATACTATCTGGTTTTTTTACTTTTAAATTGATTTCAAACCACCAAAACACTTCTTTTAAAATGATAGCTTCACTATGTTCGGAAAACAAATTGTTATAAGTGCTAACAGCTTTTAAGAAAAGTATACCGTTATTTGAGGATATACTATCCGAAATAATATTTAATCGATTTCTCAAATCGTTATTTCTAAAGTATTCACCTAAAATAAATTCGTTATTTTTTCTTTCGTGCTTGAATACTAATTTATCTGTTCTGGAAGTGTTTAAATATAACCATTCTGCAACAACTTCATTTTTTGACAGCAAAATCTCAAAACCATATGTATATATTTTTTGATCTATAGAAATCTTGTATTCAAAGCTTGATGTCGATTCTTTGCAATTTGGATTTATTTTATTATATTTTTGAATAGTTGCTCTGTCGTTTCCTCTAATTATGTAGTCTCTGGAAAATGAAATAGCTTTAACAAAATTTGATTTACCCGAGCCATTAGCTCCAAACAGCGATGAAAATTTTAGAATCTTATTACTTCCGTTTTGATAGAGACGCTCATTGAAATTCCTACCTTTTCCGGCAACCAAGCTAAAAACTTCCTCTTTTTCAAAGGATAAGAAATTTCTAACTTTGAAATCAATTAACATAAACATCGCTCCTCTCGTATCTGTATTATACACGATTCTCGAAAAAAATCAACACTAATTTCACCATAAAGCATAATTTGGGTGAGATTTTACGAAAATTTCGAGAAATGCTTGACAGTAACTGGCACTTATGGTATAATGTGGTTGCAAAAAAATAAAGAGTGAACCCAATTCACTCTTTATCAGGAATACGCCGGCTGAGCCAACGCATATCCAACCTCAATTGATATGTTACCACAGATTTATTGAATTGTCAATCTGAAATTCTGTGCTACCGGCGAGAAATGGAGGACGCAGTGTGGCTAAGCAAAGAGTCACTGTTACTCAGGAAAGCAGCACCGGTAGGAACACGCGATTTCACGACAATGTAACCGGCACAGATATGACACGAGCAGGATTTGTACGACAAATCAAAAACGGCTCATATGATGATTACTATGTGCGAAATATAAATGGTGTTCCGACGCCTTGTAGCAAACCTGATAGTAGCAAAAGCAACAATCTTGAGTGATACAATCACTCACACCGCCCTCCGAGAAATCGGAGGGTATTATTTTTTGAAAGGACGATTATTTATGACAAAAAGAATTTCAAACCATTTACTATCACAAAACAAGGTTGAACACTGTAATATTGATTTTGTGAATACTGCCATCTCTAGAGACGAACAACTTTTTGTTGACCCTGTTTTAATCGAAGTAGGGACAACTTCTTTTTGCGACGTTGCGAAAAGAAAAACAGCCGATTTTTTTAGCCAGTTACATACAGCATATTATGTAGATAACAACGAGAAACGCAAAAAGTATTTGTTAAAACACGCCAGAGAAATAAACGATACTCACCTTGGTTATGCAAAAAAACACGGTAAAGGCAATACGGAAGAAGGTTTATATGATATATTCAAGGGCATTGACGATTATATAACTTCTATAAAAATTAACAGAATGTTTGAACTGGTACTATATGTACCCGAATTTGCTGAAGATGGGATGTCAGATTTACTTACCAACATTTTGTATAAGGAATTAAGTGAATTTACTGTTCAGCAATGTCAAAAGTATAATATTGAAACCCAAATATGTCCCAAAGAAAGGTTTTATTGGGATAGTCAAACACATACTTGGATAAAATACACAGGACAATCTCTTGTTATAGATGGGAATATACATCTATTGGTTCCCAAGGAAATCGTGCAGACTCACTATCGATTTACAACAGACAACTTTTTGAGAAGTGTTATCGTTGAAAACATTTGTGAAGCTGAGGCCAGTTACGATAAGAATGGAAAAAAGAGCAGACCTCAAAAAGATAAAGTTAGAGAGAATCTTTTGAAACAAAACGGAACGATTTTTGATACTGTTCATAAATTTGCCGAGGGTAATGACGATTTATTGAAGCAATATCAAAAGATTGTTGATGAGAAGTATAGAGCCTTGACTCTAAGCGATGAGGAACTTGATATGCGTATATATAAATGAAACTAACAATGAAGCTGGCTCGCCATTTCGGCGAGCCAGCTTCATTCTATGTGTAAATAAATTCTGAGTTTATAGTTTCAGTTGCTCGAACTTTAATATTATTCATTCGGGCAACCCACTCCATTTGATTCTCTGCTTTGAGATGTTCGGTGATGCCCTCATTGACCTTCATCTTTTCTACCAGCCGAGAAAACATATCAGATGCCTGTTCATCAATCTCTGCAAGATAAGCCCACAATGTGCCGTTCATAAGCATTATATTAAATTGAACTCGTTTATGTTTCATTAGATAATCTTTGCGTTTCAGTCCCCATACGCCGAGCGGTTTGTTTGCTTTGGCAGGTAACGTGATGTTGGGTATTCTGTAATCTCCTACTGTTCTGTATGTACCACCGTTGAGTTCAAATGATGATTTATTCATAACCAACCTTCCTTTCAATCAGTAACAAATGTGTCGAGTGTAAACTTTGCCCCAAGCCGAAACCCTGAAATAAAGCTATCGGCTATGCTGACTGTCAGAAAATCACTATATGTACCTGTGTAGTTTATGAATAAATCCTTTTCTTTGCCGCTTAACTTTGAATTTAGTGTTTCTTCTTTTTCGGTAAGAGAGTTTAACTTTTTCTTTAATTCATTTTTCAATTCTAAACAACATTCCTGCGGCTCAATGTTTCCATAATAAAAGTCTTCAATAAAACTAGACATTTTGTAAACCTCCGTAATAGATTGATAATCCTTACAATTCAATCATTCCGACTGCCTACAAGTCAGTACCTCCGGCTAAGCCGGAGGCTTGATTAAGCCCTATAAGGGCATTATACGGACGAAACCCCTTAAGGGGCGCTGAAAGGTTTGCCGACCGCATTCCTTTTTCAGCTACCCCTCAAGGGGTTAATTTTATGCTTTCTTGTTCTCGCTACCCGTGAACGGGTCTACATATTCTTTCAGGCTCATTTGGTCTGCTATTTGGTCTTCTGCAAGCTGATTCCTTATATATTCTGCTACTTGCTTTTTGTTTCTTCCTACTG